>JAILRK010000255.1 GCA_024698225.1 Oscillospiraceae bacterium
GACCAGCAGCAGCACCGCGCGCTCCCGCCGCGCCGGGGGGATGATGATGGCGAGGAACATGCCGTAAATCGCCACGCTCAGCGCGCTGACGACGCTTGCGGGCAGCACGTTGCCGGCGATGATGCCGCTTGCCGTGCCCGACGACCACATCAGGTCCGCCAGCAGGAACGCGCTGTAGAGGTACGCGGGGCGCAGCTTGCCCGGATACGCAATCCCCAGGCCGAAAATCTCGTCCGTGATGCCGAAGCCCAGCAGGAAGCGGTGCAGCAGCGAGGTGTCGCTGGTCAGCTTCTGGCTCAGCGCCGCGCTCATCAGCAGATAGCGCATGTTGGTGATGAAGATGACCGCGGCGACCTCCCAATACGCCGCGCCCGCGGCAATCAGGGAGAACAGCGCGTATTCGCCCGCCGAGGCGTGGTTGAGAAAGCTGGCAAGGAAGCCCTGGAACGGGGTCAGCCCCGCCGCCTTCGCCGTGATGCCCAGCGAGAACGCCACCGCGAAATAGCCGAGGCCGATGGGCAGCCCGTCCCGCATGCCGCGCGCAATCACACGGCGCAGCCCGTTGTCTTGTAAATCCGTCAATGTGTCCGTCGCCTTTCAAAAAGTCGTCCCTATATTATAGGGGATGGCGGGCAATCTTGCAAGGGGCTGCCGCCGATTTTCTGCACAAGCCGCGCCATGTCCTGCGGCAGGGGCGCCGTGAAGTGCAGCGCCTCGCCGGTGACGGGCTGCGTGAACCACAGCTCGCAGGAATGCAGCGCCGGGCGCGCGATGAGCGCCTTGTCCTCCGTACCGTACAGCCAGTCGCCCGCCAGCGGATGGCCCAGCGCCGCCATGTGCACGCGGAGTTGGTGCGTGCGCCCCGTGCGCGGCGTCAGCCGCAGGAAGGAGAACCCGCCGCCGCCGGCAAGCACCTCGTATTCCGTGACCGACGGCGCGCCGTCCGCGCGCACCGTGCGCCGCACAATCGAGCCCTCCGCCCGCCCAATCGGCAGGTCGATGACGCCGCGCTCCGGCGTGACGCAGCCGACGGCGACGGCGCGGTACTCGCGGCGCAGCGCGTCGGAGTGCAGCGCCACGCGCAGACGGTCGTGCACGTAGCCGGTCTTCGCCGCGATGAACAGCCCGCTCGTGCCCTTGTCCAGCCGGCTGACGAAGTGCGCGGCGCTGCCGTCGTTCAGATACGCCGCAAGCGCGGTGGCGACGTCGGGCGCGCCGGGCGCGGCGCGGCGGGGATGCATGGCGACGAGCGCGGGCTTGTTCAGCACCAGCAGGTCCTCGTCCTCGTACACCACGTCCGGCGTCAGCGCGCAGGGCGCGGCGTCCGCCGCCTCGTGCCGCTCGCTCAGCGTGACGCGCACCTCGTCGCCCGCGTGGACGATGGCGTTGACGTGCGCGCTCTCGCCGTTGAGCAGGATGGCGTTTTCCCGCCATTTGAGGCTTTTGAGCAGGGTATAGGAGATGTGCAGGTCGCCGCGCAGGACGTTGCGCAACGGCTGTCCGTCGCGCGCTGCGCTGACGCTGTGGCATAGGGTCCTCACGCGTTCACCTTCGTTTCCTCCGCCGCGCCGCGCAAACCCGGCGCGCGTATCAAATTAAGTATAGCATATTGTGAAAAAACATGGTATAGTATTCTGTGCTGTTTCACAAATTTATCTCGCAGGAGAGGTTGAACGATATGTCCAGACACACCATTTGCCTTTTGAACGATTCCTTCCCGCCCCTGATTGACGGCGTGGCGAACACCGTCGTCAACTATGCCAAGAACATCGAGGCGTACCACGGGCACGCCGTCGTCGTCACGCCCAGCGTCAAGGGCGCCGTGGACGAGGGGTACACCTATCCCGTGCTGCGCTATCCCAGCATTGATATCCGCAAAAAAATCGGCTACGTGGCGGGCTATCCCTTCTCGCCGGAGACCGTCCGCAGGCTGCAGGAGGCGCACACCGAGCTGCTGCACACGCACTGCCCCGTGGCGTCCGCCCTGCTTGCGCGCGAGCTGCGCCCCGTGCTCAACGCCCCCGTGGTGCTGACCTACCACACGAAGTTCGACGTGGACATCGCCAAGATGGTCAAAAGCCGGATTCTGCAGGGCGGCGCGGCAAAGGCGCTGGTGCAGAACATCGCCGCCTGCGATGAGGTCTGGGTCGTCAGCGAGGGCGCGGGGCAGAACCTCCGCTCCCTTGGCTACGAGGGCGAGTACCGCGTCATGCACAACGGCGTGGACGTGCCGCGCGGCTGCGTGTCCGAGGAGGCGGTCGCCGCCGCGACGGGCGCGTATGACCTGCCGCGCGCGCTGCCGACCTTCCTTTTCGTTGGGCGCATGATGTGGTACAAGGGGCTGCGCATCATCCTGGACGCGCTCGCGGCGCTCAAGGCGGGCGGCACGGCGTTCCGCATGGTCTTCGTCGGCGACGGCGGCGACGGCGCGGAGGTCCGCGCCTATGCCAAAGAGCTTGGGCTGGACGACTGCTGCCTGTTCACCGGCGCGATTGCCGACCGCGAGACCATCCGTGCCTGGTACACGCGCGCGGACGCCTTTCTTTTCCCCTCGACCTACGACACCAACGGCCTCGTCGTGCGCGAGGCGGCGGCAAGCGCCACGGCGACGGTCATGGTGCGCGGCTCCTGCGCCGCCGAGGGCGTGACTGACGGGCAGAACGGCTTCTTCATCGACGAGAACGCCGCCTCCCTCGCCGCGAAGCTGGGCGAGCTCTGCGCCGCGCCGGAGACGATGCGCCGCGTGGGCGAGCACGCGCAAAGCGAGCTGTACCTCTCCTGGGAGGACGCCGTGGCGCAGGCGTATGCGCGCTATGAGGTCGTCATGGAGAATTACAACCTCGGCCTGTATCCCAAGCACCGCAAGCCCTTAGACGGCATCCTCGCCTCCCAGGGCGAGCTGATGGACGCCTTCGCCCTGCTCGACACCCTCGGCGACGAGATGCGCGACGGGCTGGTCAGCAGC
>JAILRK010000017.1 GCA_024698225.1 Oscillospiraceae bacterium
AAGAGTATGATTATGATTCCCGGGATTTTGGCGAAGGTCAAATCCGCTACTTTATTCTGGAAATTCGGCACTTCCATTTACTCAAAAGAGTACACGCGTCATTTTCTCGAGAGCGGGAAAGAGCGGCTCTCGAGTCAGCCAATGACATGCAGCTTCTGGCCAAAAATCATGTGTGGCGGGATATCCATAAATTACATTATCGTGATAATCTCCTGATGAAGCTCAAAATAGGTAAAGATCCGTTTTTTAAAACAGCCCTTCGTTTGATGGAATCCGATGAAGTCAGCAATAATCATAACAGGAACTATTCAGTATTAGTACAAGGAAAAAATAATCTTTATTTGTCCGCCAGCGGCTACGATAGTGAAATATTCAATAAAATGAAAGATGTTTTTATGTCCTGCGTAACTAATAAAAAGCCTTATAATATCATTGGATTGAACCACGATATATTATTGGATAGCCTGTACGTTTGGGTAAGAAAGGACAAGAATAGCACGAAATGTGATATGAAGCTTACCGATGCTCTCGCTAAATCTCATACTGCTGGAATCAACAAAGACGGAAAACTCAAGCGAATGTATTCGTGCGCAGAAAGAAGGCTTGTTCCACAACAAATCCCAAAAGTGCAAAGCTCGGGCGAGAATTTCGTGGTGCTCACCAAAATGGAACCGTGTTATATGTGTCAACGAGTCCTTCGGGAATTCAAAATACCGTGTATATACTTCGATAGATATAATATGAAAAACAGAAAAAAGAAAGCTAATAAATATGATAAAACTGCCGATAAACTTTATGACTTGCGACTGGAAAAGAGCGAAGGGACGCGCGAGATGTGCTGTGCTATACTACGGAATTGGCTTAGGGAGCCGTAGATTAAACCAGCACATTTCAAAAACACGTAGGCCAAAACCTGTTTTTAAGCAAAAACAAGCTGCAAGACCTTACAATATGCTCTTGAAAGAGCTTTGTATTGTGGATAAACTCGTTGGTATTTCAAAAGAGGACACAGTACACCCATACCATGCGGTTGACAGACTCTGCCCCAGCTGACCAACGCATAGAGATCGGAACTGGCATAGAGCACATACAATCTGTTCTCGTTCTTCACCAGTCCTTTATTGGCTAATTTCCTGTACTTGAATAGGCACTTAACCGTGCGGAAGGAGTGTTCAACCTTACAGAGTGCAAACGACTTCCTGTGCTTGATCACCCGATTTCAATCTACGGAGGTTTCGGAGTATTTCTGCAAACTGCTTGGGTGGCGGTTGATTCGATAGTCAATCGAGGAAAAGTACGCATCCCAACAGGGATATCGACCGTGCCATAATTGTAATCCATAGTGAACATACAACGTGCTGCAGCGAACATCGTTGCAGCGCGTTTCTTATTGGAGGCAGCATGACAGAGAAAAGCAACAAGGACCTGAAGCAGGATGTTGTTCGCCTGCAGGAACTCATTGGCAGCGCGTTCACCAGGACCGGCTCGCTGGTTGCCTACGCAGATGGCGGCGCCATGTCATCGGAAAAACTGCAGAAGACACTGGAGCAGACCGCAGACGAATTTGAACGCGCTACGCTCGATCTGCGCCGTCTGTGTGAGCGGAGTTCTCCCGGCGTGGGGGGCTTTGCAAGACGAACGATGGTGTCCCCCACGGAAGTCATCGGAAGCGTAGAGACCTTCGGGCTGGGCAACAGCTGGCTCCACATGCGGCTCAACACGCTGTTGCCGCACTGCCGTTATCAGACGCCCGGCTGGCTGAGCGACACCATCCGACGCCTGCTGGATGACTATGAGGCTGCCGGCAACGAGCTCCCGCAATTTGAACGCGCTATGCTGGTCATCGACGAGCACAGCGACATCGACGGGCGGCACATCTACGATTCGGACAACAAGGGCTGGAAGGCTGTCAGCAACGCCATCAAGGGCAGACTCATCCCCGATGATGACCAGTACACGCTGAGCATCGCGCTGCTGTCCAGACGCAGCACAGAGAACGTCTGTCACATTGCACTGCTGGACCTGCGCGACGCATCGGATTTCTTTGCCGGGCACTCCGGCTATTACGCCGCCGGGGACATCTACAATGGACGCTGGCCCTAACAGGTGTCATATCGAAAAACGGGCTTTTTTCGGAGAGGAAAAAGGGAAACCGCGCCTGTAGGGGAAAAGCCTTGAAATTACGCGGTTTCAAGCATGTATCAGCAAGAACGCACCTGCCCTCTATGTAGGGGTAACAGGTGCGTTTTTCAGAGTGCGCCGAAATTGACGCTGCGCCGACAGGCGCAGAGGCGATTTCGGCGCACTCCTGTCTCGACAGAAGGAGGTGCGCAATGTGCTGTTCAGCGAGGGAGAAATCGATTTGCTGAGTCTTCTGAAGTGGTGCCAGTTTGCACCGCGCAGTGACGTTCTTTCGGCAATGCCTGAGTCCGTTGTCAACACTTTGGTATTGACCGGCTTCATCCAGACGAGCGGGATTGCCGATGCCTTTGTTCTTACGGCAAAAGGCTCCCGTGCGCTAGATGAAGCAGATACTGGGAAGTTCCCGTCAATCACACAGTCCTACCACACCAATTCCATCGAACGCCGACTCCGGCTTGCCCGTCTCATGCTGACGGCATACCGGGCCGGCGTCAATGTTTTTACAACCGAGGCGTCTGAGCTGATTTCCGCCCCTTCCCTGTTCCTCTCCGCTCTCGCGCGGGGTAGGGGCAGTGACCCCTGGGGCAGCACAAGAGTCGGCGCTCTGATTCATCTGCCGGGCATCGTCGCCGCCATGCACTACGTTTCGCCCGGCATCGGGAAAATCTCGCTGGTCGATGAAATCGGCGTGCTGGTCAACCAGACCGCTGCCATCAAGGACGTCGACCGCGCTTTTTTCTTTGCCGGTACAAGCTACACGGACATCTTGAAAGAGCTCGGCGCGGGTGTGGTCAGCACGGGAAAACTCATCACCTATGGCGAAGCCTGCCGCACCTCACCCTACCCCATTTTTCTGCTCTCCTGCAACGAGACCGGCGCAAAGCAGCTTCGGTTGATGTCCGTTCCCAAATACCGGGAATGGTTTACGCGGGCGACGCTGCGCTCCGAATTCCGGCCTCCGCCCGCGGACGTGCCGGACTGGGACGCGCTCTTCCGCGGCGCCCCCTTCGTCATGGCAGCGGACATGGACCTGCGGCGCATCGACCGAGCGTGTGCCAAAGCGAGAAAAAACGGCTATGACAGTGTCAGCATGGCGGCGCTGGAGCCGCAGGCGAAGGAAGTGCTGTATCCCCGCTATGTGGATACCGGCATGGCAAAGGTCTTCGTTTGGACGCCGGAGACCGAAGCAGCGCTGTTCGGGGAGCAGCTGAAGCTGTACAGCATCGGAACAGCGCCGTATCGAAACGCGAAAGGAGCGTATGCCTATGCACCGATTATCGAAGCGAATCGAAAAAGTGGAAGACCGGCTGGAACGAAAGCTCGGAAGCTGGTATGAGCGCCACAAGAGCAAGCTGCCCGCCTATGCCGCCTTTGGACTGGTAGGCTGGTACTTCTACGGCATGTTCATCAATTCCATCCGACTCGGCATCGCGTCCACGTTCCGGCAGACGGACGAAAGCGTTAAAAGCATCTGGGTTGCAAACCCGTTCCGAAATCTCTTGGCTGTTTTTTCTCCCGCAGGAATCGCCGTGACCTTCTTCATCGTGCTGATGACCTGCCTCGTCACCAAGAAGGGCTTTCTCTGGTTTTCGGGATACAAGTACAAACGCGACCCGCGCGGATTCAACATTATCCCGGACGGAACGCACGGCACCTCCGGATTTCTGACAGAGCAAGAGATGCGCGCGTTTCTGGAGCTTGGACCGGTTGCGGAAGTCAAAGGCATGATGCTCGGCAAACACAAGGCGCATGAGGATGACCCGCCCAAGTACGACCTCTATGTGGCGCATGAGATGAAACCTGGTGACAACAACAATCTGCTCTGCATCGGCGCACCGGGCAGCGGCAAGACGCGCGGGTTCATTATCCCCTTCCTCATCGGCTGCGCGGACCGCGGGGAATCCGTGTTCATCTGCGACCCGAAGGGCGAGCTCTTTGAAACGCTGTCATCGTACTTCGCAGAAAACAACTACTACGTAAAAGCAGTAAACTTTCTGGACATGGCACACAGCGACGGCTGGAACTGCCTCTGTGGACTGGAGAAAGAAACGCGGCTGGTGCAGACTGTGGCAAACACGATTATCCGAAACACCTCCGGACCGAACGAGGCGGATGACTTCTGGGCGCGCGCGGAGCTGAACCTGCTCATGGCGCTGCTGCACTACGTCGTCAATCTCAAGGACGCGAGCGGCAATCTGCTCCCCATCGAGCAGCGGAGCATCGGGGCGGTGTATCGCATGATTGCCAACGAAAGCATCAACCAAATCAACGCGAAGCTGCAGGCGCTCCCGCCCGACCATCCGGCGCGCGGACACCACGGGCTGTTCCTCAAGGCAAAGGAAACGCTGTGGGGCAACATCGTAATCGGTCTCGGCAACCGGCTTGCCATCTATCAGAACAAGCTGGTGGACAAAATCACAAGCTACAACGACGTGGACCTGCGGCTGCCGGGTCAGCGGCGCTGTGCCTACTTCGTCATCATCTCCGCACAGGACGCCGCGTATCGCTTCCTCAGTTCGCTGTTCTTCTCGTTGGCGATTCCGCAGCTCTCGGACTATGCACGGCTTCACGGTGAACACGGGCGTCTGCCGGTGCTCGTCAACTTCTGCATGGATGAGTACTGCAACATCGGCTACATCGAGGGCATGGCGGACGCGCTCAACAGCATCCGCGGCTTCAATATGGCGAGTCAGATCGTCGTGCAGAGCCTGTCCCAGTGGGAAGAGAAGTACCCGCACAAGGAGTGGGAGAACCAGTTGGCCACGTTCAGCCAGACGCTCTACATGGGCTGCAACGACATCGCCACGGCGCGGTATCTCTCGGAGAAGTGCGGCAAGGTGACCATCTCGGTCATCAACAACCAGATGCCGATGGCGCCGCTCTTCTCGCCCATCTACAACACGCCGCGTCCGTACTCGCAGACACGGAGCAACACAGCGCGAGAGCTGATGCAGCCCGATGAAATCCTGCGTCTGGACAGCGACAAGTGCATCGCGCTCTTCCAGGGACACAAGCCCGCGCTGCTCTACAAGCTCGCTCCGGAGGAACTGCCGGTCTACGGCAAGCTGCGCCCCTGTCGCGTGCTGGACTACACACCGGAATGGAAACGCAAGGAGAACGAACAACATCCCACGCAGGAACAGACGCCCCCGAAGCAACCGGAAACCGAAGCTCCCCCGCCACTGGCAAAGGGCAAGGCGCAGGGGAAGGTCTACGACTTCCCGGACCTGAAAGGCAAGTCCCCATTGGTGGAGCTGACCATGGAAGACATATGCGGGAAAACAGATGAAAACGCCGGGCAGTCCCCGTAAGGCTGTCCGGCGTAAGCATTGTTGTTATCAAAACAATTTGTATTTGCAGATTTGGAGGTTTGCCCTATGAGAGCAGCACAGATGAAAGTCCGCCCAAACTTTACGCTGATGAAACAGACAGACGTGCAGAGCCTGCTGTACATGAAGATGCCGCGCTGGCTGTTCTTTGACCCGCGCTATGCCGACCTCAGCCTCGATGCGAAGGTTGCCTATACCTTCCTCCTCAATCGCTTTCAAATCTCCCGCAGGAAAGGCTGGCGGAACGAGATGGGTGAGGTGTTCATCATCTTCCCCAGACGTGCGCTTGCGCAGGAGCTGCGCATTTGTGAGCGGCGCGTCTCTCTCGCCTTCCGCGCACTGGCGGAACGGGAACTCATCTGGGAGAAACGCTGCGGCCGCGGCGAGGCCAATCAGATTTATCTTGCGCGCGTGGAACCGCAGGATGACCCGGACTACGAATGCACGCCGTTCAGCTCCGACGCCTACGAGGACTGCGGAACAAGAACCTCAGATTATGAGACTCTTGATTCTGTGGAGGAGCCTGTAATTGCCCAAGAAGCGCCGGATGCGCCGGTCAAGAACGGCAGAACCGGCGGCTTCAGAACCTCCGATTTGACGGTTCAAGAACCTCCGAATCGGCGGTCAAGTAAGAAAGAAACAAGTAAGAAAGAACCTATGGAGAAAGAAGTCAGTCCGTCTATCAGCGGCGAAGAGACTGACGGACAGACGGACGGACCCGATGAGGAAACAGAACTCACTGATATTCTGGACAACTGCGGGCTCTCGTTCTTCCCGCCTGAGACGGCGCGGGTCTTCGAGAACGCCATTGAGCGGCTGTACTACTCGGACAGCTTCCGCATCGGCAACGCCACACTGCCCCAAAGCCGGGTGCGACGACGACTCCGGTATTTGGACGACATGATTCTCCGCGACGCCGCAAGCAAGCTGGCGGCGAACACGGAGAAGAACGTCCGCAACTCCACCGTCTACACGATGGTTACGATTTTCAACTGCATCAGCGAGAGCGACAGCGACCTGATGGTGGATCCGTACCTCAACAGCCTCGCTCTGCCGCTGGAAGGGAGTGTGAGGCAATGATTCTATCCAAACAGCAGAAATACATCCTCGGCGTGGTGCGGGACCTTGGCTGTGTGAAGCGGGAGCAACTGCTCCGCCTCTACATGGCACACGCATCGCTGCCGGAGGACCGGGCGCTACGGCAGCTCGACGCGATGCTGCTTCAGATGCGCAACGGCATCAGCGAGCTGCGGCTCGAGGGAGACCTTGCGCGCCTTGAGCGCGTTCAACCCAACGCGCATTGCCTGGAGGCCATCGACGTTATGCTGGAGCTGACGGGCGGCGCCGTTGCGTTCTACAAGGCGAGGCTCCCGCCTCCCCTGCTCCTGCGCTTTGCGCTGGACGGGCCACACCCGGTGGTGTTTGTCATCATCCGCTACGATGAGAGAGCGGCCGTGGAAAAAGAACTCCGGCCCCGCGGCGACCAGCGCGTTGTCTGGCTCTCGACATGTCTGCCGCTGGACGCGGCTCCCGCGCTACCGCCCGGGCATTTTCTCGCCGTCCGCAAGCAGGACGGCACACACGGCTTTTACGGCTCAAACGAGCTGTGAGCAAATAACACGAAGGAGGTCACACTATGGCAAGGAAGAAAGAAGCACCCGCGGACGAGGTCGTTGATGAAGTTCCGAAGACGGCAGAACCCGACAGCATGTCCGAGCAGGTGACGGAAGAAAATCTGCCGCTTGTGGATGAAACGGAAGAAGTCTATGAGGACGCGCCGACGGATACCGAGGCAGAGGACGTATCGGTCCCCGATGAGTATCCCGAGGAACTTGCCGCGCAAGAGGCGCCGACGCCGGAGCTGGATGAGCGGCAGCGGTTTTTCGCGACCAGATTCCGTGAGTTGGACCGCGGACTCACCCCGGCGGAGCGCGCGGAATGGGACGCCATCTACGCGTCCTACCGCGGCCGCAGCGTCATGCACGGCACGGTGATTGGCATTGACCCTTTGAAGGCAACGGTCTACGACCCCGCGAAGCGGACACAGGTGCAGCGGACCACGCTGTGCGCGGTCATCGTCCGGCACCGCGTGCGTATCTTCATCCCGGAGTCCGAGCTTTGGTTCTCGGAGAACGAGAAGCCGGGCTTCGTCACGGAGAGCATCACCGGCGCGAGACTTGATTTCATCATCACGAAAGTGGACCGCGAGGGTGAGTACGCCGTTGCCTCGCGACGCATGGCACTGCGGGCGCGGCGTTACTACTTCACCCACCGCCCGGCGCTCTGCACCGTGGGCGCGCGGATTTCCTGCAAGATGCTGTCGGTTGGCGCGCGGAACTGCCTTGTGGAGTGCTACGGCTACGACGTCAACTTGCGGCAGCGGGATATCCGCTACACAGCAATTCCCGACCTGCGCCGAGAATACCATCCCGGCATGGAGCTGCCGTGCATCTTCAAGGGCTTCGACCCCAAGACGCGCAGGCCGGTCATCTCCATCAAGGAGACGGAGGCGAATCCCTTTGACGGTGCGGCCCAGCGGCACCCGGTCGGCTGTCGGCGCCTTGCGGTCATCTCCGGCAAGTATGGCGGCGGCGTGTTCTGCAACCTCCCCGACGGCACGGTGCTGATGTGCGATTACTCCTATCAGCACGAGGACGGCGACTTTTTGAACGGCGATACCGTCATCCTCGTCGTGCAGCGGTACAACATGGAGAAGAAGCAGATTTACGGAAAGATTCTTTCCAAGTGGTAAGATGAAAAGACTGCCCCGGCTGGCTGTGCGTCAGTCGGGGCAGAATATTGTTGTGCGGAATTGTTACACGCTGTTTTCAATCAGCCTGACGATGGATTCACATGCCGTTGCGGCGATTCCGCCAAACGGGAGGGTCTTGAGCACCGCAATCAGCGTCTCCTTTGTGCCCTCCAGCACCAGGGACTTCAGGCCGTCCTCGTAGGCGCCGGTGCAGATTTTTTCGATGGCGGACTTGTCGGAGCCCTCCGCCTTGATTTGCTTGAGCTTTTTCTCCTGCCGG
>JAILRK010000025.1 GCA_024698225.1 Oscillospiraceae bacterium
CAAAAAGATTGATTTGAAATCGCGCGTGCTCCGCACGCTCATGCCGCGCAAAGCGCGTCATGTCGTCTCATACGATACCTACGCGCCTGCGGCGCTATCAAAATGCTTTTCAAGCATTTTGATCAGGTATCAGTATAAGAGCGCAGCCAGCGCAGAACGCCCCGCCGGGTCACCGGCGGGGCGTTCTGCTGCTTGGGCGTCCGTTCAACTGCACGGCGCTGTGCTGGGGGACGCCGCTGGCGTCGAACCAGAACAGGCGCAGCTGCGCCGCCGCGGGGTCCACGGTGAAGCGGTTTGTGTGCGCGGCGTCGCAGGGAGGGCTGAGAAACACCATGCGCCCGTCCGCGTCGTATCCGGCGGCAAACAGGTGGTGCCCGGCGTGGCGGCAGGTGAGCGCCAGCTCCCCGCTGAGGAGGTAGAGCGAATAGGCGACGCGCGTGCCGTCCAGTTCCCCGGAGGTGATGCCCGTCACCACGGTCTCCAGCACGGGCCAGGGCTGCGCGCCGTCCGCCCGGGGCTGCAGCAGCAGGCGCACGCGCACGCGCGTTGCGTTGGTCGGTACCCTTGCGCAGGGCTGCAGACAAAAGGGCAATACTTCACAGGCGTCATTCGTGCTCAGCCAGCCGCCGGAGGCGGAAGACGAATAGAACACCGAAAGAACGCACTGGGCGGCGAAGTCCTCGTCCAGCCCGTCAATCAGCAGCGGCAGGGAGGCGTGAGCGTCATCCAGTCTTGCCGCCGCGCCGGCGACGGACAGCGAAGCGCCCTGCAGCGCGCAGGGCTCCGCCACCGTGAAGGCTACGTCCATGCTGTTGTTGCCCGTGTACTCCGCGGCGCAGAACGCCTCCGTCTCCAGCGTCACGCGGAGGGTATACGCGCCCGCCGCAAGCGTGCCGAGAGAAAGGCAGTCGTTCGGCGCACCGGCGATGCTCTGCCCCGCCGCGAGGGTGCGGGCGCCCTCGTATGCGCAGGACAGGTCGACGCAGCCTCCGTCGGCGGTCCGGATGGGAGCGCTCTCGCCCTGACGGTACAGCGCCGCGGCATACAGGACGACGTGGTCGGCATAGTCGGCGTCGCCGCGGTTTGTAATGGACCACAGGCTCAGCAGCAGCTCGTTGCCTGCGGTGTATACCGTGCGGCTGACTTCGTTCCAGACGCCGTGCGCGTTGGGCCGGTCCTCCGCACCGTCGGAGAGATAGATGGCGTCGATGACCAGGTCGGGCGTGCCGCCCCCACCGCCGGAGGGCAGGGCGCGCACGGGCGGCGCAAGCAGCGCGGCGGCAAGACAGACGGCAAGAAACAGGGTGCGGCGGTGCATGCGCAGGTCTCCTTTCAAACGGACGTGCTGCGGGCGGGGCATCAAGGAGGCACCGCCCCGAACGCGGATACGGCGCAAGCCCCGCCGAGACCGGCGAGGCTTGCTGTATGATATACGGTCATTCAAAAAGTGCGAGTGCTTCGGTGGCATACTGCGGGACGGCATTATCTTTGACACAGAACATCTTCACGGATACCGCGTCAGAGCCAACGGTTTTTGTCTCGCCGTTGGTGGTAAAAACATCACACCACACCATACGTCCGTCGGCATCATAACCGGCGGCGATTGCGTGCTGACTCGTGTAAGTCCAACAGCAACGCAGGGTGTTTGTGATGCAGTTGTACGTAAAGCGGGTGCTATAATCTACTCCATACTCCGGGGGGATGAACAGATACACTGTTTTTTCCCGCGCTATGTTCAGCGCCAACGTGGGCCAGGGCTTGCCCGCATCAACCTTGGGCTGCAACAGCAGGTAGACAGCCAAATTATTAAAGTTCGACACTTTTACCGTCGGGGTCAGGCTGAAAGACTCCATTACCTGAAGACTCGATGGAATGGCGTCGGTCACCTGTATGGCATTGCCGTTGACATCCTTTGTCGTATAGGTACCATAGGCGACCGACACACAGGTTTTGGCGAACTGCTCATCCAGCCCGTCAATCTGCATCGGCAGATAATACAAATGGGATATTGATTCATGGGGCGTGCCGCTTCCGGAGACAGACAAAGATACGCCGCTCATATCATAGACGTCGTCCGTGACGGTGAACTCCACCTCATAGCTGTTGTTGAGGGAATACGCCTCCTTACATGCCTCGTTCATAGCAATCGTCACACGGAGGGTGTAATTGCCCGCCGAAGGCGTGCCGAGCGAAAGCGCGGTGTTTTTCGTGCCGGAGATGGTATTGAGCGCTTTAAGACCGTCCACGCCCTCACCGAGAACGTTCGTCAAATACATGACGCCGGTGCCTGGAATCGATGTGAATGCGTCCTCGCCCTCCGCGCGCAGCGCTGCGGAGAAGGAAACGTTGCCGCTGTAGTTCGCGCTGCCGATGTTGCTGATTGTCCAAAGACTGACCAGCAGCTCGTTGCCCGCGGTGTATACCGTGCGGCTGCCCTCCTGAAAGATGCCATACTGATTGGGGATGTCATGCGCTCCGTCGGAGATGTAGATGGAGCCGATGGTCAGGTCGGGGGACGTGTCGCTCGTGTGGGTGCCGGTGTCCGTCTCATAGCTCTCGTCATAGGGCTGGAGAATGATGAACTCCTGCAGAAGACCGTTCTTGTCCGGCGATGCCTTGACCTTCCAGCTCTCGTGCG
>JAILRK010000042.1 GCA_024698225.1 Oscillospiraceae bacterium
CAGGGCGGACGCTCCGTCTGCGCCGCCGCGTCGCCGGGATTTCCCGGATTCGGTTGTTTTCTCATCGTTTTTTCAGCTTTCGAATGTCCTCGCCGTAAAACAGCAGGAACTGATATTCGCCCCAGATGCGGGACAGGATGGATGCGCCGTAGCGCTCGCCAATGGCGTTGGGCGCGAGGTTGGTGGAGATGACCGTGCAGCGCCGCGCGCTCAGGCGCGTGTTGACAATCTGATAGAGCGCGCTGGTGACCAGATTGCCGTTCATCTCCGTGCCGAGGTCGTCAAGAATCAGCAGGTCGCAGTGCAGAAAGCGGTGCACGTCGCCGTCCGCCTCGCTGTCGCTGTAGTCGAAGCGCTGCGCCTCAAAGCGCGAGAAGACGTGGCTCGCCGTGTCGTAGACGACGGAGAAGCCCTTTTCGCTGACCTCGCGGGCGATGCAGGCGGAGAGAAAGGTCTTCCCCAGCCCCGGGTCGCCCGAGAGCAGCAGGTTTTTCGTCGCCGAGGGGAAGTGCCGCGCGTAGTCCACGCAGACGTCGTAGTTGCGGTACATGTTCTCGCGGGCGGTCTTGCGGCGGTTGAAGGTCTCGGTGTCGGAGTAAAGCGTGGCGTCAAAGCTGTCGAAGCTCTGCGTGCCGAGGTCAAGCATGCGGGACAGCTCCGCGTTCTGCGCGCGCGTGTAGTAGGCGCGAAGACAGGTGCACATGCGCCCGCCGACCCAGCCGGAGTCGCCGCACGTCTCGCAGGCGGGCTTCTCCACCAGACAGTCCACGGGATAGCCCATGGCGTGCAGCAGCTCGCCGCGCTCGCGCTGCAGCGCGAGGTTCGCCTCCCGCAGCGCCGCAATCGGCGCGCGCGGGTCGGTGCCGCGCCGCAGCCCGTCGGCAATGATGTGCGCCATCGTCTGTGAAAGCTCGCGGTCAATCGCCTCAAGCCGCGGCTGGCGAAGGTACAGGCTCTTGCGCAGGCTGCGGAAGCGCTCGTTGCGCCGCCGTCTGTCCTCCTCATAGCGCGCCGTTGCGCGCCGCAGAATCGCTCCGTCGTATGCCACTTGCGTCCTCCTCCCTGCCGCGTCCGCCGCATAGCGGCGGCTTTATTTGATGAATTCGTCCATCCACGCGTTCTTGTCGCCCCCGGCCGCGCCGGACGCGCCCGCGGGGCTTCTGCGCGCGCGCCCGTTCTCGGCGCGCGCCTGCTCCGCCGTGTGGATGCCCTTTTCGTGCCAGCGCCTGAGGATGCCGTTGCAGTACGCCCACTTGAACTCGTGGCAGTTGAGCATCGTGCGGTCGTAGGCGACGGCGACGGTCTCCGGCGGGAAGCCCCAGTCCAGCCATGCGCCGAGGTATTTCTCCTCGCTGCTCACCGGCGCGCGCTTGCCCAGCCCCAGCACCTCCATGTACGGCCCGAAGTGGGAGCGGCGCTCGCGCTCGCGGCGGAGATAGGCGTCCGCCGCCTCAAGGGTAAAGAGCTCCATGCGCGCCCAGGCGTAGCCGGTTTTCTCCACGTCGCGCATCGTGGGCGGCTTCTCCGCGCCGAACTGCTCCGCCTTGCGCTCGGCACAGTAGTTGAACAGCAGCAAAATCACGTCCGCCGGCAGCCCCAGATAGTCGTACAGCCCCAGCAGCTTTTTCACCGAGGGCTCGCTCAGCCGCCCCATCTTGCGCTCCGCCTCCTGCAGCACGGCGGCAAAGCTGCGGTCGTTCTCCAGCGTGTGGGCGACGTCCTCGCGGCTGTAGTCCGGCAGCGCCGTCTCCGGCGGCGGGGGCACGGTGCGCTGCGCCGGGACCTGAATCAGCCCCAGCGCGCCCAGCGTGCGCTGCGCCGCCTCAAAGCGCTGCGCGTCCCAGCGCAGCAGCGCGCGCAGCGTCTCCGCCTGCGGCGCTTCGACCTGCAGCGCCAGGTACAGCAGCGCCGCGTCTGCGTCGCCGCACGCAATCAGGCGGCGCAGCGACGCCGTGCCGAGCTGGACGCTCGCGTCCTGTGTCAGATGCAGTGTGTCGTCCGCCATGTCGCCGCCCCCCTTCTCCGCGTCTGTTTGCAAGACAGTCTATCCTATTATTGTACACGATTTCTTTCGGTTCGTAAACAGGAAATTTTGCGGGAGCGCCCTCTTTTCAAGACGGCGGCTTTGTGATATACTGCACCTTGTCATATTATACTGATACCTGATCAAAATGCTTGAAAAGCATTTTGATAGCGCCGCAGGCGCGTAGGTATCGCATGAGACGACATGACGCGCTCTGCGCGGCATGAGCGTGCGAAGCACGCGCGATTTCAAATCAATCATTTTGATTTG
>JAILRK010000050.1 GCA_024698225.1 Oscillospiraceae bacterium
GCGCGGCGCGGACGCCGCCGCGCTTTTTCGTCTCCCCGCTCTCGTCCTGCTCCACGCCCGCGTCGTCATCGTCCACGCCGTCGCCGGACACGCTGACGCTGTAGCCGGAGCCCACGCCGCCGTCGTCCGACAGCAGCGCCGCGGGCGTGGCGAACAGGCTGCCCGCCGTCACGCTCGCCGCGGTCAGCAGCGCCACGGCGGAGAGCACTGCCGCGCGCTTTTTCTTTCCCGCCGTATGCGGATGCTTCTTCTTTTCCATCGCTCTGTCCTCTCAGTCCGGTTTGTCTGCCTGCAGTCTTACGTTCAGCTCCCAGCGCCTGACCTTGCCCGTCGCCGTGCGCGGCAGCGGTCCGTTCAGCCGCGCGAGGGCGGCGATGCGCCACCCCTTGGCGCGCGCCCTCTGAAACGGCTCGATGGCGGCAAGCAGCTCCTCGTCGGAGTGCCGCGCGTCATACACGGCAAGGGTCAGCGCGTCGTTGTGCAGCGTGAGCGCGAGGTCGGTCCCGGGCAGCAGGCGCGCAAGCTCCGCCTCCGCCTCGGGCAAAAACAGGTTGCCGCCGTCGTGCAGCACCAGCATGTCCTTTTTGCGTCCGGTGACATGCAGCAGGCCGTTTTCGTCCAGCGCGCCGAGGTCGCCCGTCTGCAGCACGCCGCCGCGCAGCACCGCCGCGGTCTCACGGCGGCACTTGTAGTAGCCCTTCATCATGCAGGTGCGCATGCGGATGAGGATTTCGCCGTCGGGCGCAATGCTCAGCTCGGCGTCGGGGCAGACGGTCATGGCGTGCGGGTCCTCGCCCAGCGAGAGCGCCACGCCGGAGCTGGTTTCGGTCAGCCCGTAGCCGAAGCAGACGCGGATGCCCCGCGCGCGCGCCGCCGCCAGCAGCTCGTCCGCGCAGTCGCCCGCGCCGACGACAATGCGCTTCAGCTCGGGGTTGAACGCGCCGCTGCGCAGCTGCGCGCTGAGCTGCAGCGGCACCAGCGACACCGCCGTCGGGCGAAAGAGCGCGTAGTCCTCCGCCGCGCGGGACGCGCCGCGGCCCAGCGCCACGCAGGCGCCGCAGGACAGACCCCACAGCAGCCCGCACACGAAGCCGAACACGTGCCCCAGCGGCAGGGCGCAGAGCAGCGTGTCGTCCGCGGAGAGGGGCAGCAGCTCGCTGCCGTTGTACGCGCTGGCGCACAGCTTCTTCTCCGTCAGCACCACCGCCTTGGCGCGCTGTGTCGTGCCGGAGGTGAAAAACAGCAGGCGCCCCGCGCCGTCCTCCACCCCGGCGGCAAGGTTGGGCGTCAGCTTGGCGCACAGCGCCTCCGGTCCCCACAGCGTGTCAACGTCCGTGTACGGCAGCAGCCCGCGCAGGATGGGAACCGGCACGCTGCGCTCGAGCATGACGACCTGCATGCCCGCACGCACGGCGGAAAACAGCTCAATGACGCAATTCAGGCTGCCGTCGGCAAAGAGGCCGAGGCAGGTCTTGCCCTCCGCCTTCAGCTCGGCGGCGCGGCGCTTCACCGTCTCGTACAGGCGGGCATAGCTCAGCGTGTGCACGGCGCCGTCGCGCTCATAGCGCAGGGCGGGCGCGTCGGGCGTGCGGTCGGTGTACCAGCGAAATATCTCAGAAAAGCTCAGGTAGCGCAAAGCGTTCCCCCCATGTCAGTTGTTGTTTCCGTCCCCTTTCCCGGGAACGACGGGCGCGCCGCCCACGACCTGCCGCCCGTCCGACCAGACGGCGCAGATGGCGCCGGGGTCCATCAGGTAGATGCTGCGCTCAAAGCGCTCGCGCAGGTCCAGCGGGCGCACCGGCTCGGCAAACACGCTGTCGTCCACGACGATGGCGTGCAGCGGCTGCCCGACGGCAAAGCCGCCGTCCGCGCCGAAGTAGCGGTGCCCCGCCGTGGAGCCGAGGTAATACGCCTCGTTCACGGTGAGAAACGCCGTTTCGCCGTCGGTTTTCATGTGCAGAATCTTGGACGCGCGGATGCTCATTGTGATGACGCGGTTCATGGCAAGCTGCGCGCCGCCGGCGATGTCGCTGCCCAGCGTCACCCAGACGCCCTCGTCCAGCATGGTGCGCACGGGCGCGACGCCGGAGCAGATGTTGATGTTCGAGCCCGCGCAGTGCGCCACGACGACGTTGTGCCGCCGCAGCGCCTCGCGCTCCCGCGCGTCGGAGTGGACGCAGTGCGCCATGACCGTGTGGTCCTTCCACAGCCCGTATTTGGCATAGGTCTCCCAATACTGGCTGCAGTCCGGGTGCAGCTCCTTCACGAGCGCAATCTCGCCGCCGTTCTCGGACAGATGCGACTGCACGTACAGCCCGCGCTCCTCCGCCAGCGCGCCCAGCCACGCCATCAGATCGTCCGTGCAGGAGGGCGTGAAGCGCGGGGTCAGAATCGGGCGGATGTGGCGGAAGTCCGCGCAGGCGTCCAGCCAGCGCAGCGTCTCGCGCTTGCTCTGCTCCGTCGTCTCGCGCAGGGCGTCGCCGCTGTTGCGGTCCATGTTGACCTTGCCGACGTAGCCGGTCACGCCCGCGCGCTCCAGCTCCTCCATCAGGATGAGCGTCGCGTCCGTGTGGAGCGAGGAGAACATGCACACCCGCGTCGTGCCGCCGGTGATGAGCTCCCGCGCCAGGCGGCGGTAGGTGCGGCGGGCATAGTCCGCGTCCGCAAAGCGCGCCTCCGTGCGGAAGGTGTAGGTGTTCAGCCAGTCCATCAGCGGCAGGTCCATGCCCATGCCGAGCATCGGGTACTGCGGCGCGTGGAGGTGCATGTCCACGAAGGAGGGCATCACCAGCGCGTCGCCATAGTCATGGACCTCCGCGTCGGCGCCCGCGGGCGCATGGGGCAGCACGTCCCGCAGCACGCCGCCCTCGTCCAGCACCAGCGCGCCGTGCGGCAGCGTCTTCAGCTCGCTCAGGGTCGGGGAATACACGAGATTGCCTTGTATTATTTTCACAAACACCACTTCTTTTTTTGAAGTATCATTGTCATAATAGCACACGCGCGCTGAGAATGCAAGCCCTTCCGCCGCCGGCGCAGCGCTGCGCCGAAAAAAAGCGCCAGCCCGAAGGCTGACGCTTTTGCCGTTATTTCATCAGCTCTGCGACCATGTCGGTGTAGGCGCTGGGGTCGTCGAGCGGGAGCCCCGCAATCAGCAGCGCCTGGTTGTACAGCAGCTTCGCATACAGCTCCGCCTTGGGCTTGTCCTGCGTCATCGCCGCCTCCATCGCCAGCACGGAGGGGTGCTTCGTGTTCAGCTCGAGGATGCGGTCCGCCTTCATCGGCTCGGGCATGTCGAAGTTCTTGAAATACTTCTCCATCTCAAAGCTGAAGCCCTGACCGGCGGACATGCAGGCGGGGTGCGTCCTCAGGCGGCGGGACGCCTTCGCCTCCTTAATGCGCTCGCCCAGCGTCTCCTTGACGAACTGCATCAGCTCCGGCTTTTCCTCAACGCTCTCCTCCTCGGCGTCGCCCAGCTCCAGGTCTCCGTCGATGATGGAGCGGAAGGGCTTTTCGTCGTAGGTGTGCAGGTTCTGCAGCACGAACTCGTCCGCCTCGCCGGTGAGATAGAGCACCTCGTAGTTCTTTTCCTTGAGCAGCTCGGTCTGCGGCAGGGCGTCAATCTGCGCGGCGCTCTCGCCCGCGGCATAGTAGATGTATTTCTGTCCCTCGCGCATGCGGTCGGCGTACTCGCGCAGGGTGCTGAGCTTCTTCTCGGTGGAGGAGTAGAACAGCAGCAGCTCCTTGAGCTCGTCGCGCCGGGTGTCGCCGCCCTCGCCCGCGATGCCATAGCCGATGGAGCGGCCGAAGTTGGCATAGAAGCTCTCATAGCCCGCGCGGTCGTCCTTCTTGAACTTGTCGAGGTCGGCAAGGACCTTCTTTTCGAGGTTGCGGGCAATGACCCGGAGCTGGCGGTCGTGCTGAAGCAGCTCGCGGGAGATGTTGAGCGAGAGGTCCGGCGAATCGACCACGCCGCGCACAAAGCGCAGGTACTCCGGCAGCAGCGCGTCGCACTTGTCCATAATCATCACGCCCGCGCTGTAGAGCTGCAGCCCGCGCTCAAACGCCTCGGTCTGGTAGTTGAAGGGCTTTTTCGAGGGGACGAACATCAGCGCCTTATAGGTGACGCTGCCCTCGGCGGAGACGGTGATGATGCGCTGGGGCTTGTCAAACTCGTGCGCAATCTCCTGATAGAACTTCTCGTACTCCTCGTCGCTGACCTCGCTGCGCTTGCGCTGCCACAGCGGCACCATGGAGTTTATGGTCTTCATCTCCTCCACGGTCTCGTACTCGGGCTTTTCGGGGTCGCCGCCCTCCTTCTTCTGCTGCACGGAGCTGAGCATGCGGATGGGATAGCGGATGTAGTCGGAATACTTCTTGATGAGGGCGCGCAGACGGTATTCGTCCAGATACTCGCTGTAGGTCTCGTCCTCGGTGTCCTCCTTGAGGTGCATGACGATGTCGGTGCCGACGCTCTCCTTCTCGCACTCGGTGACGGTGTAGCCGTCCACGCCGGAGGACTGCCAGCAGTACGCCTGCGCCGCGCCGTATTTCTTCGTGATGACGGTGATTTCATCCGCCACCATGAACGCGGAGTAGAAGCCGACGCCGAACTGACCGATGATGTCCACGTTCTCGTTCTCGCCCGCCTCCTTGCGGAACTTGTAGGAGCCGGACGCGGCGATGACGCCGAGGTTGTCCTCCAGCTCGTCCTTGTCCATGCCGATGCCGTTGTCGCGGACGGTGAGCGTGCGCTTGTCCTTGTCCGCAGAAATCTCAATCGTGAAATCGCCGCGGTCCATGCCCACCTTGTCATCCGTCAGGGACAGATAGCAGAGCTTGTCGATGGCGTCGCTTGCGTTGGAGATGAGCTCGCGCAGGAAAATCTCCTTGTGGGTGTAGATGGAGTTAATCATCAGGTCAAGCAGGCGCTTCGACTCCGCCTTAAATTCTTTCTTTGCCATGAAACCACACTTCCTTTGTTGTATTGGGGATATGCTATCACAGAATTGTTGCGTTTGTGTGAACTGCCGCCAATATTTTGCGCAACAACCAAAAGTAAATTATAGTGCAACGGCGCGCAAAAGGCAAGGGCGTGCTTGCATTGCCGCGCCGTTTGCGGTACACTATGGGCAAATCATAAGGGGGGCTTCTCTATGGACCGTCTTTACTTTGGCTCTGACTATCAGGAGGGCGCGCACGGCGACGTGCTCGCGCGCCTGTGCGAAACCAACCTGCTGCACACCGTCGGCTACGGCACGGACGAATTCTGCGCCGCCGCCCGCGACAAAATCCGCGCCGCCTGCGCCTGTCCCGGCGCCGCGGTGCATTTCCTCGTCGGCGGCACGCAGACCAACGTGACCGTCATCGACGCGCTGCTGCGCCCCTGGGAGGGCGTGGTCGCCGCGCAGTCCGGGCACATCAGCACCCACGAGGCGGGCGCGGTGGAGTTCCACGGGCACAAGGTGCTTGCCCTGCCGCCGACGGACGGCAAGCTCGACGCCGCGGCGGTGCGCGCCTGCTGCGAGAACTATTGGGCGGACGAGAGCCGCGAGCACATCGTCATGCCCGGCATGGTCTACGTCTCCCAGCCCAGCGAGAGCGGCACGCTCTACTCCCTGGCGGAGCTGCGCGCGCTGCGCGCCGTGTGCGACGCCTACGACATGCGGCTCTACGTGGACGGGGCGCGCCTGGCCTATGCCCTCGCCTGCCCCGAAAACGACGTGACGCTGCCCGACCTCGCGCAGCTGTGCGACGCGTTCTACATCGGCGGGACGAAGTGCGGACTGCTGTTCGGCGAGGCGGTGGTCTTCCCCGACGGCGCGCTGCTGCCGCACTTCTTCACCACGGTCAAGCAGCACGGCGCGCTGCTGGCAAAGGGGCGGCTGCTGGGCGTGCAGTTTGACGCGCTGTTCACGAACGACCTGTACTTCCGCCTCGGCGCAAGCGCCATTGCCGCGGCGGACCGGCTGCGCGACGCCTTTGTGCGCGCGGGTTGCCCGCTCGCCTCCTCCTCGCCCACCAACCAGGTCTTCGTCGTGCTGGACGACGCGACCATTGCGCGCCTTGCCGCCTCCGTCGTCTTCGAGGTCTGGTCGCGCTGCGACGACACGCACGCCGTCGTCCGCTTCGTCACCGGCTGGGCAACCACGCCCGCGGACGTGGACGCGCTCATCGCCCTGCTGTGACCGGACCCTCCGCGCACAAAAAAACAAGCCGCTTGCGCGGCTTGCTTTTTTTGTGATTAGAGGTTCGCGTTGATGAGCTTGACGAACTCCTGCGGGGGCATGACGCCGATTTTCTTGTCCACCAGCTCGCCGTCCTTGAAGAGCATGACGGTCGGGATGGACATGATGCCGTACTTCTGCGCCAGCTCCGGCTCGTCGTCCACGTTCACCTTGCCGACGACGACCTTGCCGTCGAAGTCCGCGGCGAGCTGCTCAATCACGGGGCCGAGCATCTTGCAGGGGCCGCACCACTCCGCCCAGAAGTCCACCAGCAGCAGACCCTTCTGCGCCAGCGCCTCGTTGAAGCTCTTTTCATCATAGTGATTCAATGCCATAGTTCTACTCCTTTTCGTTGTCTCCGGTCAGCCCGCGGCCTGTGGCGCGGGACGGACCTCACGTTGTTTTTCTGTCCAGATATTCACACGCGGTCAAGCCCGCGATGTGTCCCTCTCCGACCGCCTTTGCCACCTGAAGCGGCGCACCCGTGCAGTCGCCGCAGGCGAACACGCCCTCGACGCTGGTGCGCATGGCGCGGTCAACCTTGATGTAGCCGCCCTCGGTCTCCAGCGCGGGCAGCAGGTCCGTCGGCGCGAGCGAGGCGCGCAGCACAAACACGCCCGCGCAGGGCAGCTCCTGCCCGTCGAGCACGACGGCGCTGACCATCTGCTCGCCCTTGATTTCCACGCGGTTCGCCGCGACAAAGGGGATGCCCTCGTCCAGCGCCTCCGGGCGCTTGGGCGCGGTGTAGGTCACGCGGCAGCCGATGCTCTTGAGGTAGTTTGCCTCCTCCGGCGCGTCGGGCGTCCTGCCCGCGACCACCACGTCCTTGTTGCGATAGAGCATGCCGTCGCAGGTGGCGCAGTAGCTCACGCCGCGCCCCAAAAACTCCTGCTCGCCGGGGAACTTGGTCTGCCGCACGACGCCGGGCGCCATAATCAGCGCGTTGCCCTGCACCATGTCCGCCCCGACGGTGACGGTGAAGCCGCTCCACGCCATCAGCGAGATGGCGCGCCCGACCAGAAACTCCACGCCCATTGCCTCGGCGTGCTTCTGGAACTCCTCGAGCAGCTCGTAGCCCGTGCGCCCGGGCAGGCCCAGATAGTTGTCTATTTTCTCCGCCTTCGCCAGCGGGCTTGCCTGCCAGCGGTTGCCGATGACGAGCGCGGTCTTCCCGCGTCCTCTTGCCGCCACTGCCGCCGCCAGACCCGCGGGACCGCTGCCCAGCACGATGACGTCATATCCCATGGGAACCAACCTCTCTTTCTCCCGCTCGCGGGCCCCTTGGACGCCCGGAGCATTCTTTTTTGTGATTATACCCGATTTTGCCGCCCTTGACAAGAGCAATCGTGAATTTAATTGGATTAAATGAATTCTACCATAAAAAATATGGCGATTCTGTTAATTTTTGTCCGAAGCGCTTTACGCAGGCGGCGCGGAACGGTATACTATACTCCTCAGACATCAAGCACTGAAGGAGCGAGTCAAGGTGAACGGATTTCTCTATCGTCTGCGCGACGCGATTGCGCGGTTTATGTACGGGCGCAGCGGCGTGGACCAACTGGGCATAGCGCTGCTGGTGGCGGAGCTGGTGCTCTCCTTCCTCGGCGGGCTGATTCCCCTGCGCGCCGTGGGCGCGGCGCTGCGGCTGCTGTCGCTGGTGCTGACGGTGCTGCTGTTTTACCGCACCCTGTCGCGCAACGTGGCAAAGCGCCGCGCGGAGAACGCGCGCTTTCTGCAATGGTGGACGCCCGTGCGCACCGGCTTTCGCGATGTGCGCGCACGGCGTGCGGACAAGGCGCACAAGTACGTCAAATGCTCCTGCGGGACCTGGTGCCGCGTGCCGCGCGGCGTAGGCAAGGTGGAGCTGATGTGCCCCAGGTGCGGGGCAAAGACCATCGTCAAAACCTGATACACACCCCACTGCCAAATAAGACGCGCGTCCCTGTTACGGGGCGCGCGTCTTGTTGTTTTGCTTGTCCTCTGGGTGCCGCAGAACGCTTTGTTCTGCGGCACCCGTTGTTTTGCTGCTTATACTGATACCTGATCAAAATGCTTGAAAAGCATTTTGATAGCGCCGCAGGCGCGTAGGTATCGTATGAGACGACATGACGCGCTTTGCGCGGCATGAGCGTGCGGAGCACGCGCGATTTCAAATCAATCTTTTTGATTTGAAATCAGTATGAATGGATAAACCTGGTGCGTTTGCTCTTGATTTTATCCATAGCATGCAGTATACTAAAAAAATATAGCTGAGGATGAACGAATAATCGTCTGCAGTCCGAGTCGCAGGGCGGAGGATGTATGACGAAATAATACAGGGAGGAATGACAATGGTGAGGAAGAACGACACGGATGCATCGGCTGTCGAAGTGACCGCGGTCCGCAAAAAACCCGGCCGCAAGCCGATGACGGCGGCACAGAAGGCGGTGGCGGCCCAACAGCGCGAGGCGCTGAAAAAGGCGGCGGCACAGATGAAGCCGGAGCTGATTCTGCAGTATCAGGACGGCGAGACCGACGTGACGGCGCTGATTGAGGCGGCGAAGGCGGAGTTTCAGGCGACGCACAAGCGCACGCTGATTACCGGTCTGAAGCTCTATCTGAAGCCCGAGGACGGCGCCGCGTACTACGTCATCAACGAGACGGAGACCGGAAAGATTTTGATGTAAGCGGAGAAAGCGCCCGGGAGGGCGCTTTCTTTTTGAGCATCCGGCGCTGTCGGCGAAGTTTACATACGCTTTGCAAAAGAGGGGTAGCGCAGTTTACATGCAACCGGTAGGATACGGAACAACAGAGGAGGGGATACGATGATTTACTGTCTGGAGGACGACCGTTCCATACAGGAGCTGATGGTCTATACGCTCAATGCCTCCGGCTACCATGCCAGAGGCTTTTCGGAAAGCGGGGCATTTTGGCACGCCGTACAGGACGAGCTGCCGGAGCTTGTGCTGCTGGACATCATGCTGCCCGGAGAGGACGGGATTGCGGTGCTCGACCGGCTGCGCGCCAATCCGGCAACGGAGCATATTCCCGTCATTCTTGAGACGGCGAAGGACACCGAAATTGATAAGGTGCTCGGTCTGGACGCCGGGGCGGACGACTATCTGGCAAAGCCCTTCGGCATGATGGAGATGGTGGCGCGCATCAAGGCGGTGCTGCGCCGCACGACGCCGCGGCGCACGGGTCCGCTGCGCAGCGGCGGCATTGAGCTGGACGAGACGCGGCACCGCGTGACGGCAAACGGCAGGGCAGTGACGCTGACGCTGAAGGAATACGAGCTGCTGAAGCTGTTGATGGAAAACGCCGGTCAGGTTTTTTCGCGCGACCATCTGCTCTCGCGCCTGTGGGGGCAGGACTACGTGGGCGAGACGCGGACCGTGGACGTCCACATCGGCACGCTGCGCACCAAGCTCTCAGAGTGCGGCGCGCAGATTCAAACGGTGCGCGGCGTCGGATATCTGTTGGAGGCGTCGCATGAGCAGTAAAATCTTCCGGGCGATTTTTGTTGTCGCTACGGTGGTGTTTCTCTCATCTCTGGTGATGATTCTGGGCATGTCCTACGAGTACTTTACGCAGGTGGAGCAAAAGCGCCTGGACTCGGAGACCGCGCTGGCGGCGCAGGGCGTGGCCTGCAACGGCAGGGCGTTTCTGGAGGGGCTGGAAACCGAAGATTTCCGCATCACCTGGATTGCGAGCGACGGGCAGGTGCTCTACGACAGCAACGCCGACAGCAGCCACATGGAAAACCATATGGCGCGCGAGGAGGTCCGCGAGGCGTTTGAAACCGGCCGCGGCGAAAGCATTCGCTATTCCTCCACGCTTTCGCAAAAACAGTTCTACGCCGCAAGACGCCTGACGGATGGCTCCGTGCTGCGCGTGTCCATCGAGCAGCTTGCGGTGTGGACGCTGCTGGCGGGACTGGCGCAGCCCATCTTTTTCATCGTTCTGCTCTCGCTGGTGCTGTCCTTTGCGTTGGCGTCCCGCCTGACCAACCGCATTGTGAAGCCCATCAACCGCATCGACCCGGACAATCCCATCCAGTATCTCGGGCGTGAGGAGTACCGCGAGCTGGAGCCGCTGCTGCGGCGCATCACGCATCAGCAGGCGGAGCTCAAGCGCGACCAGGCGGAGATTGAAAAGACCTCGCTGATTCGCCAGGAGTTCACCGCCAATGTCTCCCACGAGCTGAAGACGCCGCTGCATGCCATCTCCGGCTATGCCGAGCTGATTGAGACCGGCATGGTGCGTGAGCAGGACATCCGCCCCTTTGCAGGCAAAATCCGAATGGAGTCCGCCCGACTGACCCGCCTGGTGGAGGACATCATCGAGCTGACGCGTCTGGACAGCAGGAGCGTCGACACCGTGGACGAGTGCTGCGACCTCTACCGCATCGCGGAGAACGCGGTGGGCAGTCTGGAGAGCTACGCCGCCTCGGCGCAGACGGAGCTGACGCTTGAAGGCAAGAGCGCCTTTGTCCGGGGCGACCCGCAGCTTCTCCACAGCATCGTCTACAATCTGTGCGACAACGCGGTCAAGTACAACCGCCCGGGCGGCAGCGTGCTCGTCCGTGTCACGGAGGACGCCTATTACGCCACGCTGACGGTCAGCGACACGGGCATCGGCATTCCGAAGGAGTGCCAGGAGCGCGTGTTCGAGCGCTTCTATCGCGTGGACAAGAGCCGCTCCAAGGACGTGGGCGGCACCGGGCTCGGACTGTCCATTGTCAAGCACGCCGCGGCGCTGTACCTCGCCAGGATTGCGCTGGAGAGCACACCTGGCGAGGGCTCGACCTTCACCGTGACCTTCCCAAAGTGAGAAAAACCGCGCTCTTTACACATTCTTTACAAAATACCGGTTTCGGAGTTTACGCGCGTGGCGTATACTGACTCCGTCTATCAATGAGGAGAAGGAGAATCATTACATTGGATCTTTTTGATGTTCTCAATCTGGTCGGCGGACTGAGCCTGTTCCTGTTCGGTATGTCGCTGATGGGTCAGGCGCTGGAGCGCCGGGCGGGCAGCGGCCTGAAGGCCCTGTTGGGCAAGCTGACCGGCAGCAGACTGGCCGGACTTTTGACCGGCATCGGCGTTACCGCCATCATTCAAAGTTCCTCCGCCACGACGGTTATGGTGGTGGGCTTCGTCAACTCCGGGCTGATGACGCTGCGGCAGGCGGTCCACGTGATTATGGGCGCAAACATCGGTACGACGGTCACGGCGTGGGTGCTGAGCCTTGCGGGTATCGAGTCCGAGAGCCTGCTGGTGCAGCTGCTCAAGCCCTCGTCCTTCACGCCGGTGCTGGCGCTGATTGGCATTTCGTTCTATATGATGGGCAAGGACGACCGCAAGAAGGACGTCGGCGTCATCCTGCTGGGCTTTGCCACGTTGATGTTCGGCATGGAGGAGATGTCCTCTGCCGTGTCCGTGCTGCAGGATGAGCCTTCCTTCCGGAACATCCTGCTGCTGTTCACGAATCCGGTGCTGGGGGTGCTCGCCGGCGCGGTGCTGACGGCGATTATCCAGTCCAGTTCCGCCTCCGTCGGCATTCTTCAGGCGCTGGCGTCCACCGGCGCCGTCACCTACGGCGCGGCAATCCCCATTATCATGGGTCAGAACATCGGCACCTGTGTCACGGCGATTCTGTCGTCCTTCGGCGCCACGCGCAACGCCAAGCGCGCCGCGTTGGTGCACCTGTGCTTCAACGTCATCGGCACCGCCGTGTGGCTGAGCGTGTTCTCCGTCGTTCGTGCGTTTGTGACCATCCCGCTGCTCTCGGAGGCCGCCAGCCTGTTTGGCATCGCAGTGGCGCACTCCGTGTTCAACGTGCTCTGCACGCTGCTCATGCTGCCGCTGAGCAGTTTCCTGGAGCGGCTGGTGTGCCGGCTCATTCCCGATGCGCCGCAGAAGGAGGCATACGCGGAGCTGGAGGAGCGCCTGCTCTCCACGCCCTCTCTCGCGCTCGCCCAGTGCAGGCGCGTGCTGGACAAAATGGCAAACAGCGCCATCACCGCGCTCAATGCCTCGCTGGCGCAGGTTGAGCACTACGACGCGGCTTCGGCGGAGTCCATCCGCGCCGCGGAGGATGAGACCGACCACCTTGAGGATGCGCTGGGCACCTATCTGGTGCGCCTGACCTCCCGCAAGCTTTCGCGCGAGGCGGGCACGCTGGCGACGGCGTACATGAAGCTGATTGGCGACTATGAGCGCATCGCGGACCACGCGGTCAACGTGCTCGAGTCCGCCGAGGAGATGAAGCAGAAGGGAATCGTCCTTTCGGATGACGCGAAGCGGGAATACGCCGTCATCAGCGGCGCGGTGAAGGAGATTCTGGCGCTGTCCTATCAGGCCTTCTCCAAGAACGACCTGGACAGCGCCCGGGAAACCGAGCCGCTGGAGCAGGTGATTGACGACCTGAAGGAGACGCTGCGCACGCGCCACATTCTGCGTCTGCAGCAGCAGGCCTGCGGTCCGGAGGCGGGCTTCGTCTGGTCCGACCTGCTCACCAATCTTGAGCGCGTGTCCGACCACTGCTCGAACATCTCCGGCTGCGTTCTGGACGCGGCGGAGAGCAACATGAACATCCACCAGAACCTTCGCGCCATGAGGAGCAGCGGCGAGGACTATCAGCAGGACTACAGACGCTACAGCGCGCAGTACGCAGTGTGAAAGACTGCGCTGGGCTGACAATTGAAAAAGCACCCGACAGGAGCGGCAGCGTGATGGACCCACGCTGCCGCTCCTCTTGACGTGTGCACCGCTGCTCGAGCAGGCGGAACGGGGGAACTTTGTTGCGCATAGCCGGCCTGCATCCGTGAAGAAACGTACGATATCATGGGGATACGATACAAATCCGGTCGATATGAGAAAACAATTAGAACAAATTGTACGTTTTTACAAAATTGC
>JAILRK010000053.1 GCA_024698225.1 Oscillospiraceae bacterium
GAACACGACCTCAACCACGACAAGTGGATTGGCGTGGGCGGCAAATTCGAGCCCGGGGAAGCGCCCGAGGACTGCGCCCTGCGCGAGACGAAGGAGGAGACGGGGCTGACGCTGACACGCTGGCGCTACCGCGGCATCGTCACCTTTGTCTCCGACGTGTATGAAACCGAGTACATGCACCTGTTCACCGCCGATGCGTGGACGGGCCGCCTCAGGACCTGCGACGAGGGCGAGCTTGCCTGGATTGCAAAGGAGCGGCTGCTCTCTCTCCCGCTGTGGGAGGGCGACCGGCTCTTTCTCCGTCTGCTGGACAGCGACGAGCCGTTTTTCTCGCTCAAGCTCTGCTATCAGCGCGATTCGCTGACGTTCGCCCAGCTCAACGGCGAGCAAATCAATCTTGAAAAGGAGGCACAGCAATGAGATTCTCCCACAAAGTCGAATTATGCGGTCTTTCCCCCATGCGCAAATTCCACCCTTACGCCGTGGCGGCGAAGGAAAAGGGCAAGACCGTGTACCACCTCAACATTGGGCAGCCGGACGTCCCGACGCCGCCCGCCTTTTTTGAAGCGATCCGCGCGTTTGAGCAGCCCGTGCTCGCCTACGCGCCCTCGCCGGGTATTCCTGAGTTGATTGCCGCCATTCAGGGCTACTACGCGAAGCTGGGCATTCCGCTTGCGGAAGGCAACATTCTCATCACCGCCGGCGGCAGCGAGGCGCTTTCCATCACCCTGCAGTGCATTCTGGACGACGGGGACGAAATTCTGATTCCCGAGCCCTTCTACCCCAACTACAACACGATGACGCGCACCTGCGGCGCGTCCATCCATCCCCTGCCCACTGACCCGGCGAAGGGCTATCACTACGCCGTGCGCGCGCAGATTGAGGCAGAAATCAACGAGCACACCCGCGCCATCATGGTCACCAACCCCGGCAACCCCACCGGCACGGTGCTCTCGGAGGACGAGATGCGCCTGATTGCCGACGTCGCCCGCGACAACGACCTCTACCTCATCGCGGACGAGGCGTACCGTGAGTTTGTCTACGGCGGCGAGGCGCTGCGCACCTTTGCCTCCTTTGACGACATCGACGAGAACCTGATTGTGGTCGACACCGTGTCCAAGCGCTTCTCCGCCTGCGGCGCGCGCATCGGCTGCCTCATCTCCCGCAACGAGAAGCTGATGGCGCACGCGCTCAAGTACTGCCAGGCGCGCCTGAGCGTCTCCACGCTGGACCAGGTCGCCTCTGCCAAGCTCTACACCGTCGGCCCCGAATACTTTGCCGCCGTGCGCGAGGAGTACAAGCTCCGCCGCGACACCGTGGTGGCGAAGCTGCAGGAGATTCCCGGCGTCCGCTGCGTCTGCCCCGGCGGCGCGTTCTACCTCATGGCGGACCTGCCCGTGGACGACGCCGACGCCTTCCAGCGCTGGCTGCTGGAGGAGTTTGACGACAAGGGCGACACCGTGATGTTCGCCCCCGGCGAGCCCTTCTATGCCACGCCCGGCAAGGGCCGCAGCGAGGTGCGCATTGCCTACGTCCTCGAAAAAGAGAAGCTGGAGCGCGCCATCGAGCTGCTCGGCCTCGGCATTGAGGCCTACAACAGGAGATAATCCGGACCCCTCAGTCACCAAAACGGGCTAAAACAGCCGGCGAAAAAAGACACCGAGACGGCAGAAACCTGTCGCCTCGGTGTCTTTTTGTGGTATCAAAAAAGCGGTCGGAAAGGCCGCTACTCCGGAGAACCTGTTTTTCTTTTGGCATGGCCCGTTTGTCATGCCTCCACAACCCGTTTCTGTTATCTGCTTCTTCGGCTGTTTTCGGGCTGACCATAGAATTTTCGTTTCGCAGCGTACATGTTTTTTTCGGCCTCGCTGACAATCTCATGCATATCAAAGAGATCCTGCACTTTCTCGCGGACGGAGATACCAAACGATATAAAATATCCTTTGTCGGCCAGATTCCGGCCCATCCGGTCGATCGCGGCAGAAACGATTTCCTGCCGGTCATCCATCCTGAACGCTACAAACTCATCGCCGCCGACGCGATACGTATGCTCCGGACCAAAGTATCGCTGCATCGTTGCGGCAACCTCGCGCAGCATTCTGTCGCCGGCCAAATGCCCTTGCGTGTTGTTTAATTCATGAAGGCCGTTCGCGTCGCCGTACACACAGAACAGATTTCGTTGATACATTTCCGGATATTGATTCAGCTGTTTTTCAAAGTGATTCCGGTTTTTCAACCCCGTCAGAAGGTCTGTCTGGCTCATATAGTCAATCTGCTTTGCCTGCGCCAGAGTCTGAACTTTTATATTCATGATCAACATTGTGGTTGCTACGGCGACGATGCCAAAAGTCACCATGTTCCAGAGATCCGTTTCCACTACTTCCGGCTGTTTCGTACAGTACGCAATCGCACAGAACACGACAACGTCAACTGTAATCAGAGCGGACAATCTAACCGGACGGTCATAGAACAGCATCGGGGTTACCAGCAGGAAGGCGACGGCTGACACGGCCGGCTTTTCCGCATGAAGCATCGAAATGCGGATGCTGAAAACATACAACACTATCTCAAAAAGATAGACAAGTACCATCACCAGTGCTGGATGCTTCGGAACGAGATGATTTGCACAGAGGATAATCCCAAGCATAACGATGCCGCAAACCAGGTAGGTTGAACTGTTTACTGTGGCAAATCCATTGGAAAGCGTACTGACAATCGACAGCAGAAAAAACATGATTCCTGCCACCGGGGAAAGCACACACAGCATTTTGCGGTTTTCTTCGTGGATT
>JAILRK010000071.1 GCA_024698225.1 Oscillospiraceae bacterium
GCCGCCGACCAGGGCGTTGAGGTTCTTCAGGTCCTCGGGCACGACCCAGTCGAGCGTGATGTTGGAGAACGGCGCCTGCGTGCCCCAGCGCGACGGCGTGTTGACGCCGTAGACGAAGGACTGCACGCACTGCTTGACCTCTTTGTAGCTCAGGTTGTCCACCTTGACGAAGGGGGCAAGATAGGTGTCGAAGGAGGAGAACGCCTGCGCGCCCGCCCACTCGTTCTGCATGATGCCGAGGAAGTTGACCATCTGGTTGCACAGCGTGGAGAGATGGCTTGCCGGGGCGGAGGTGATTTTGCCGGGCACGCCGCCCAGGCCGTCCTGGATGAGCTGGCGCAGGCTCCAGCCGGCGCAGTAGCCCGTCAGCATGCTCAGGTCGTGGAGGTGGATGTCGCAGTTGCGGTGCGCGTCCGCAATCTCCTGGTCATAGACCTCGCTGAGCCAGTAGTTGGCGGTGATGGCGCCGGAGTTGGACAGAATCAGACCGCCGACGGAGTAGGTGACCGTGGAGTTCTCCTTCACGCGCCAGTCGCTGATGTTGAGGTACTTGTCCACCGTCTCCTTGTAGTCCAGGAAGGTGTCGCGGGTGTTGCGCAGCTTTTCGCGCTGCTTACGGTAGAGAATGTACGCCTTGGCGACGGATTCGTAGCCCGCCTTGGAGAGCACCGCCTCCACACTGTCCTGAATGTCCTCCATGGCGATTTTGGAGTCCTTGATTTTGCCCTGGAAATCCGCCGTGACCTTCAGCGCGAGAAAATCAATCACGCTGTCGTTGTACTCGGTCCGCGTTGCGTCAAAGGCCTTCTTCATGGCTGCGGCAATGCGGCTGATGTCGAAGTCCACCACTCTGCCGTCTCGTTTTACGACTCGATACATGCTTTCTCCCTTTCTGTTCCTATCAAAAAATTTCTGTCATTCGTGTTGTGCTGCGCGCTCAGCCGTCCACGCCGCGCAGCTCCGCCGCGGGCAGCACCGTGCGCACCTGAGAGAGCAGCGCGCGCATCTCCTCGTCTGTGAACGCACCCAGCCCGTCCGGGCGAAGCACGTCGCCGGAGTCGCGGTACTGCTGCAGGTAATACGCCTGCGCGCCCTCAATCCAGCGGGCGGCGGCGCACAGGCTCTCCGCCGTGTGCAGCCCGCGCACCACGGTGGTGCGGAACTCGTAGGTGACGTGTCCCTCGAGCAGGTAGTCCTTGCTGCGCTCGACGTTCGTCAGGTCGAAGTCGCGCAGCCCCACGGTTTTGCCGTAGAGCAGCGGGGCGTTCTTGACGTCCATCGCCACGCGGTCGACCAAACCCTCCTCCACAAGCGCGCGCAGCCGCTCGGGGAAGGTGCCGTTGGTGTCCAGCTTCACCGCATAGCCCAGCGCGCGCACCTTGCGCAGAAAGTCCGCAAGGTCAGCGTGAAGCAGCGGCTCGCCGCCGGTCACGGCGACGCCCTCCAGGATGCCCTGCCGCTTTTCCAGAAAGCGCAGCACCGAACGCTCGTCCGTGGCGTCGTCCGCGCGCTCCGGCAGCACCAGAGAGGCGTTGTGGCAGAACGGACAGCGGAGATTACACCCGCCGGTGAACACCGTGCATGCCACTTTGCCCGGGTAGTCCAGCAGCGTCATTTTCTGTAAGCCTGAGATGCGCATGGTCGTTTTGCTCCCTTTCGCGATTAGCGCTATGGTAACACAAGATATTGTGTTTGTCAACCGAGAACCATACCACCGACGGGAAAACTTTTGACCTTCCAAAAAGACGGGGACGAAGCGTTTCTTTTTGGTGAAAACGGATGATTTTTGAGCGCTGACCTTGACGGAACGCTGTGCCGGTATTATACTTGGCTTGGAACGGACCGGAACGTACTGGTCATAAAAGAACAAATTGGGGAGGACACAAGAGTATGGCAATTCAGGTTGGTATCAACGGCTTCGGGCGCATCGGGCGCATCGCCCTGCGCAGCATGATTGAGCGCGGCAGTCACAGCTACCGCATCGCGGGCATCAATCTTCGCAATGCGGACCTCGACTTCATGGTCTATCAGGTCAAATACGACACGGTGTTCCGCACCTTTTACGGCAGCGTTACGCACGACGGCAGAAACCTCATCGTGAATGGACAGAAAATCCGTGTCTACAGCTATTCCGATGCCAGCGAAATCCCCTGGGATGACTGCTGTGCCGAATATATCATCGAGTCCACCGGCGCGTATCTGACGACCGAGAAGGCGTCCGCGCACCTCAAAAACGGCGCGAAGAAGGTCATCCTCTCCGCTCCGTCCAAGGACACGGAGACGCCGACGTTCGTCATGGGCGTCAACCACAAAACCTACACCAGCGACATGAACGTTGTCTCCAACGCATCCTGCACCACCAACTGCCTTGCGCCGATGGCGAAGGTCATCCACGAGACCTTCGGCATTGAGCAGGCGCTCATGTCCACCATCCACTCCGCAACGGCGAAGCAGAAGCCCGTTGACTCCCGCGGCGGCAAGGACTGGCGCACCGGACGCAGCGTGCTGGGCAACATCATTCCCTCCACCACCGGCGCTGCCAAGGCGGTGGGCGAGGTCATCCCCGAGCTCAAGGGCCGCATGACCGGCATGAGCTTCCGCGTCCCCACCACCGACGTGTCCGTGGTCGACCTGACGGCCCGTCTCAAGACCAACGCAAGCTATCATGACGTCTGCGTGGCGATGGAGAACGCCGCGATGAACAGCATGAAGGGCATCATCACCTGCACCGAGGACCCCGTCGTCTCCAGCGACCTGACCGGCTTCCCCCAGACCTGCATCTTCGACGAGAAGGCGGGTATCATGCTCGACAACAACTTTGTCAAGCTGATTGCCTGGTACGACAATGAGTGGGGCTATACCAACAAGCTCATCGACCTGCTGACCCACATGCACGCCGTTGACCATCCCGCCACCGTCTTCAGCGACGAGCGCTGAGCCCGCTTCCTGCGCAGCGCAAAAAAGACGTCTCCCGAAGGGCGACCCGCATAAAACGGTTGTGTCGTTTTCAGAGAACGGCAGGAACGTCGGCTTCTGTCTCCTCCAAAAGATG
>JAILRK010000003.1 GCA_024698225.1 Oscillospiraceae bacterium
TAGACTGTCATCTGGGGGTAGAGCGCGTAGCTTTGGAACACCATTGCAACGCCGCGCTCACGCGGCCCGTGCTCGTTGGCGCGCTTGCCGTCGATGAGGAACTCGCCGTTGCTGATGTCCTCCAGTCCTGCAATCATACGCAGAGTCGTGGACTTGCCGCAGCCCGACGGTCCGACGAAGACGATGAACTCACCCCTGTCCATCTCCAAGTTGAAATCGTGAACGGCATGGAATCCGTTCGGATAAATCTTGTTGATGTTTTTCAGCGTTAAGTAGGCCATATGCATATCCCCCTTGATCGATTTGGTTGGTTGCACAAAGTAATTCGGCGTTGATTCTATCAAACTGCCGATTTTATGGTAAATGTGGATGTCATATATAGACAAAACGGATTTTTTTTGTTATGATTTGTAGTTAACAAGGTCTGTCAACTGCGCTTGTGGATATCCAATACTGAGAAAAGAGGAACGCCATGAATCAAATCATCTATGCGGGTAAGCATCTGCTTACGTTTTCTGTGGTGCGGCATTCCCACGCCAACTGGGAATTGGTCTGCTGCACAAGCGGCAGCGGGCGCTTTGAGTTCGACACAATGGCGCTACCCTACCAGGCGGGGGATATCGTGGTCATCCCGCCCTTCCTGCCGCACGTCAATCTCAGCGACGAGGGCTTTACGAACATTCACCTCAACATGAAGGACCTCGCGGTCTCGTTCAAGCAGCCCACGCTGCTGCACAGCGACGGCAACCGGTTCCTTCTCAATGCCTTTGCCGGTGCGTTTTATCACTTCAGCTCCAGCGACGGCAGACAGACCGGGGTGCTCAACGCGTATGGCCATCTGATTGCCAGCTACCTGATGGAGCTCCAGGACACCCGTAACTACACCAAGGTGGTTGAGGAAATCTCCAACAAAATCATCAACACCTATCCGGACTGCGACTTTGAGCTCGACGCCTATCTGCGGGAACTGCCCTTCAGCTATGACTACGTCCGCAAGCTCTTCAAAAAGGAAATCGGCGTCACACCGCACCGCTATCTCAACGATTTGCGGCTGCACGTTGCCGCGCAGTACCTGACGCACAACAACCAGAGCAGCCCGAACATCACCGAGATTGCGCACATGTGCGGCTTTCGCGAGCCGCTGTACTTCTCCCGCATGTTCAAGAAGAAATACGGCGTTTCCCCCAGTGCCTACGCCGCTGCCTCCGGCGCGGAGTCTGCGCCAAAGGACTCGGACAGCATGAAGATTCTGCTTTAGCGCAGCTCACGCCGCTTGATTTCCGTGTAGCACAGCAGGAACGGGGCGACGCCCTTGGCGTCGTTCTCGACCACCGGCTCGGAAATGTAGTAGGCATAGGAGCCGTCGCGCCGACGGTTGTCCTCGGGTCCGAGCCCTGCCACAAGGCAGATGCCGCCGAGGTTGAGCTCCTTGCCGCTGAACGACAGATAGCGTTCCACGATGCCGCGGAAGGTCTTCTCGCCTTTTGCGGCATAGTCCTGCGGCAAAACGCCCAGCCGCGCGCCCTTGAGCATGGCGTAGGCGAGCATGCTGCTGCCGCTGGTCTCAAGGTAGTTGCCCTCGCGTCCGCCCTGGTCAACGACCTGCCAGTACATGCCGCTTGCCTCGTCCGCCCAGCGCGCCACACCCTGCATCAGCTCGGTGAAGATGGCGCGCAGACGCTCGTTCGTCTCACCCGTGGGGACGATTTCCACCAGGTCGGCAAGCGCAACGGCAAACCAGCCGATGCTGCGCAGCCAGAAGTTCCGGGAGCGCCCGGTCTCGCTGTCCGCCCAGAATGCCTTGCGGCTGGCGTCGTAACCGTGGTAGTACAACTGCCTGTCCGCATCGAACATCCGCGCACGGACGGTCTCAATCTGACGGAGCATGTCGCTGTAATCGCCGCTGCCGAAATTCTTTTCATACAGGGCGTAGAACGGCTGCGCCATATACAGCCCGTCCAGCCAGACCTGGTTGGGATAGATTGCCTTGTGCCAGAAGTTGCCTTCAAAGGTACGGGGCTGCTCGGAAAGCTGCCTGCGCAGAAGCGCGGCGGCTTTTTTGTATTTCTCCTTTTTGGTCGCCTCGTAGAGCGGGAACAGCACGCGGCCCTCGTTCACGTCGTCGAGGTTGTACTTCTCCATGCGGTAGGTGCGGATGCTGCCGTCATCGCCGACGAAGCTGTCCACAAAGTGCTCGGCAAAGGCAAAGTAGCGCGTGTCGCCCGTGATTTCGGACATCGCCAGCAGCGCCGTGAGCATGCAGCCGTCGATGTAGTTCCAATCGGCGCTCTTGCCCTGTCGGATTTTTTCGATGTTCCACACGGTGCGTTCGGGCGTCGATTCCTCAATGAGGCGCAGGACGTAAGCGTCAATCTGTTCGTACATCGTTCAATCCTCAAAATTCGTCGTTTCTATGCTGTCATAGTGGTTGGCAATCAGCTTCTCGCCGTCCACGCCGTCCAGTTGCACGTTGTCCACCCGAATCCGGCGCACGTTGTCGAGATACAGGCCGAGTCTGCAGCGCTTCTTTGCAAAGTTCTCCATGATGGGCACGCCGGGCTTCGCGTCCGCCGCGAAGGAGACGCGGATGTTCTCCAGCGTGACGGCGTCGATGGGCGCCTCGGGCAGACCGTCGATGTAACAGGCGGCGACCTCTGCCCCGGTGCAGTCCAGGTTCTTGAAGTGGAAGCGTCCCATGTGCGGCGTGCGCTCGTCCACCGGCAGCTTCTCGCGCGACCAGACGTACTCGCTCTCGCGGTCGGGGTCGCAGCAGTTGTACCAGAGATTGATGGCGATGGGCGTCAGCACGCCGTCCATACGGATGTTGTCAAAGGAAACGTTGTCGATGATGCAGTTCTTGCCGCGTCCGCGGCGGGATTTGATGCGCAGGCCGCGGTCCGTGCCGCGGAAATAGCACTGGGTGACGCTCAGGTTGCGCACGCCCGCGCCGATTTCGCTGCCCAGCACCACCGCGCCGTGGCCGAATTCCATCAGGCAGTTGCGGATGGTGTGATGGTCGGCGGGACGGTTGAGCGTGGAGCCCAGCTCAATCTTGCCGGACTTGATGGCGATGCAGTCATCGCCGACGGTGAAGCGGCAGCCGATGATGTCCACACCGTCGCAGGATTCGGGGTCGATGGCGTCGGTGTTGGGGCTGTTCTTCGGCGCGGAGATGAGCAGGTCGTAGAGCGCGACCTGTTCGGAATAGTAGGGGTGAATCTGCCACGAGGGCGAATTGCAGGCATGCACGCCATGGACCACGACGTTTTTGCAGCGGTTGAAGAACATCAGCCGCGCACGCGCGGGCGCAAACGTCCGGAACGCGGTCCAGAAGTCGGTGTTCTGCCCGTTGCCGTCCACCTTGCCCCTGCCGACGATGGCGATGTCCTCCGCGTACTGCGCGGTCAGCAGCGACTGGTACAGCGGCATGGCGTTGCCCTCAAAGCCGCCGAAGTGCACGTCCGCGCCGCCGTTGAGGTCCCGGACCGTGCCGGGGATCACGTTGTAGCGCGTGCGGTCCGGGCAGCCGAGCAGCGTCGCGCCCTCGGCCAGCTCCAGCGTGATGTGGCTCTTGAGCATCAGCGGACGGGAGAGATAGCAGCCCGCGGGAAAGTACAGGCGCCCATAGGCGGGCAGACAGCCGATGGCCGTCTGGATGGCGTCGGTGTCGTCCGTCACGCCGTCGCCCGTGGCGCCGAAGTCGCGCACGTCGATGGCGCAGCTCTCCTTTGCCGTGCGGAAGCGCAGCGTCTCATGCAGCGCGGCTCCCTCAACGCGCAGGACATAATCCGTGTCCGGCGTGAGGGAAAAGAGCGAAAAGACGTTGGCGTCGCACGCGCGCTGCTTCTCGTCGTTGAGATAGATGGTAAACGCCTCGGGCGCATAGTAGGGGTTCTCGTTTTGCAGCTCGAAGCACGCCGAGGTCGAGCCTGCGTATAATACGTTCAGCATTCTGGCCTCCTCATTTTGTTCGTTGTTCAACGCGGGGTACGCGCTCTGGCGTCGCTGACGATGCGGCGCAGCAGGCGCTTCATGGAGAGCAGCAGCAGGTCGACTCCCGTGTAGAAGATGCCGAAGAGGATTGGCTCGACGCCCAAGGGGCGCGCGCCCTCTCCCTCAATGGCAAGAATCAGGAGGTTGAGCAGAGTGTAAACGGTCTCCACGCAGAACAGCAGGACAAAGGCATAGAGGATGTTGAAAAAGAACGCCGCATAGCGCTTTTTCGGAAACATCATCCAGCGGTCGTTCCCGTGCTCCGTTTTGGCACTTCCGCGCAGAATGTTGTTCGTCAGCAAATCGGTGACGACGCCAAGCGCGATGCCGAACACCAGCATCAGGTCAAGCCGGGCGGTGATATAGGCGCTCAGTCCCCAGAAGATAAAGAAGCAGACGGAGCCTGCGAACCACATCTTAATGAGAATCGCCTTTGCCCAGGCCGTGAGGTGGATTTTTGAGCCCGAGCGGTATTTCAGCAGCTCGGATTCGCTCACCTCGGGCGAGTTGCTCTCGTCCGCCTCGGCCAAGTCTCTGACCGCATCGGTATGCAGCTTGTAGTAATCCGCCGTGGTCCGGTTTTCCTCCGGAACGACGCGGTTTTTCTTGCGCCCTGCCATAGTGTACCTTCACGTTTCAGCGAGTCGGGAGACCACGCAGGGTCTCCCGATCGGATTTCTCAGTCTTCGCCGGAAATGTCAATCTCGCCCAGCTTGCCGTTGTCCTCCACGGTGATGGAGGTGTTGATTTTGCGAAGCAGCTTGGTGTAGACCGGCAGCAGCGCGGTAATCACCGCGGCGGCGATTTCAATTGCCATGTGCGTGCTCAACACGTTGTATGCCTGAGCAATGTAAATGGTGGTCTTGTCGAGGATGATGGGGTTTTCCGCGCGGGTGAGCGCCGTGGCAATCAGCCCCATGTAATAGTTGTCGCAGAAGATGATGACCGCAACCATCAGCGCCATGAGCACAATCATGGGAATGACCGGCTTTTTGCGGCGCGGGAAGGCGTTGAGGTAGCAGACCATCGAGAGCATGGAGAAGAGCATCGTGGCAAAGCCGCACAGGCCCATGCCCGAGCCCTGAATCTTCGCCGTGGTATCAGAGATGTGCGTGAGGTTGAGCGAATAGTAGACAAAGGCGCACGCCAGCACCAGCAGTCCGATGACGTCGGGCTTGCGCTTGAGTGCGACGATGAGCTTGCGGAGGAACTCCGGCATATGACTCGCGGTTTTTTTCGTATCCTTTGCGCTCATGCTTTGTCCTCCCTTCCGATGGCGACGCCCGTCTCCTTGTCGAAGAAATGCTTCCTGCCAAAGCCCACGGTGGTCTGGTCACCGTCCTTGTAATCGCACCAGCCGCGGAACTTGGCAGAGATTTTGTTGCTCACTGCCTCCACGCCGCCGATGTGACCGTGCACCAGCGTGTTCATGCCGAGGTTTTCGTTGGAGAAGACCTTCATCGGGATATCGCCCTCGGTGAGCACGTTCTCCGGGCGGACGCCGAGGTCAATCTCCTTGCCGGCGTAGGGCATCAGCAGCGCCCGCTCCGACGCGTCCAGCGCGACCTTGAAGCCCTTGCCCTCCAGGAAGCCCTCGCGCACGGTGGCGTTGAAGAAGTTCATGGGCGGCAGGCCGATAAAGCTGGCGACGAACTTGTTGGCCGGAGAATCGTAGAGCTCCAGCGGGGTGCCGACCTGCTGCACGTGTCCCATGGACATGCAGACGATGCGGTCCGCCAGCGTCAACGCCTCGGTCTGGTCGTGCGTGACGTAGAGCATGGTCGCCTTCAGACGCTTGTGCAGCAGCAGAATCTCACGGCGGGTTGCGCCGCGCAGCTTCGCGTCGAGGTTGCTCAACGGCTCGTCGAAGAGGAAGACCTTCGGGTTGCGCACGATGGAGCGGCCCATCGCCACGCGCTGCCGCTGACCGCCGGAGAGCTGGGACGGCTTCTTGTTCAGCTGGCTGGACAGGCCGAGAATCTCGGCGGCCGCCAGCACCTTCTTGTGGATGACGTTGGGGTTCTCCTTGCGCAGCGTCAGGGAGAACGCCATGTTTTCATAGATGGTCATGTGACCGTACAGGGCGTAGTTCTGGAACACCATCGCCATGTCGCGGTCCTTCGCGGGCGCCTGGGTGATGTCCTTGCCGTCGAGCAGCAGATGCCCGGCGGAGATGTCCTCAAGGCCCGCAATCATGCGCAGCGTGGTGGACTTGCCGCAGCCGGAGGGACCGACCAGAACAATCAGCTCGCCGTCCTTGACGTCAAGATTGAAGTCGAACACCGCCTGCACGTTGTTGTCATAGATTTTGTCGATGTGCTGAATGTTAAGCTGTGCCATATCGTTCTCTCTCCTCCCTTACGCCGGCTTGACGTCGAGTGTCGCCAGATGCGCGGAGAGCGCCCGGCTGCGCTGAATCCCGACCACCGCGCCGATGAACAGGCAGGCGGCGGAGAGCACAAGGTAGACAATCAGACGAATGAACTGACCGTCGCCCATGACCGCAACGGGCACGTCCTGTACCATGACGGTGGCAGCGTGCGCACGCATCGGATAGATGAAGATACGGACAATCTGAATCACGCCCAGTACAATCATCAGGTAGGAATAGCCCAACTTGTAGTTCTTGACGCCCTCGGAGGAGAGGAACGCCGCGAGCATGAAAATCAGGTTATAGAGAATCGAGGCGCCGACGAGAATGGTGTAGTACCAGGAGCCGACGTCGCTGCCGTAGACGCTGATGAAAAAGAACACGTCAAAGAGGATCGCGAGCAGCGCGAAGCCGGAGGAAAACTTGTTCTTCGTATAGCGCATCCGGTCGAGCTGGATGGTTTTCTCCTCGTTCATGCCGTCGCCTCCTTTCCGTTTGCAATGAGCTTTGCCTCTTCCTTCATCAACTGCATCTTCCACACCGCGCAGGCCACAAGGGCAAGCGAGACGATGACGGAGATGGCAAAGACGAGGTAGTGGATGTCAAACCAGAAGGTAGACTCCGTGTATGCGGTCTTCCACATGTCGGCGTGCTCCTTGAGCGCCGCAAAGTCCACCATGAGAAAACGCGCCTTAAACGCCTCGATATAGCCGTGCGCCCAAACGGCAACGTAGATGTTTGCCACGGCATAGGCGCAGATGGGGATATAGTTGCCGATGTAGTATTTTCTCCGAATATGCGTGTTCGTCACGAAGAGCAGGCACGCAAGCAGAATCAGCACGATGCTGTACTTGAGAAACACCCCGTTGAACGCCTGCATGTTGTAGTAGACGATGGAGCCGGGAACGTCGGTCTTGGTCAGGTCCGAGGGATTGCGCATCGTCGAATACAGCGTGTCATACAAATCCGTCATGATGCCGAGCGCATACAGAAATACCAGCACGCTCGCGCCAATCGCGAACAAGCAAAGGAGCTTTTGCACTTTCAGTTGCTTTTTATACATTCTGACCTCCTTGCCACAGGACTCCGCCGGACCGAAGGGGCGTAACGCCCCTTCGGCGCGGCAGATGTTCCGGATTCTTGATTAAAGCGTGTTGTAGTAGGCGAGCACGCGCTCCCACGCATCCTGCTTGAGCGTCAGGTACTGCTTGCCGCCCCACTCGTCGGCGACCTTCGTTGCGGAGGCCTGGGCGTTGCCCATGCCCTCTTCGGCGTAGCCGTTGACAATCTGGTTGACGAACAGGTTCTCACCGTCCTTGGAGGAGGAGAAGCGACCGTTGCTGGTGAGCTGGGTGTACTGGTTGAGCATGTCGTTCTCAGCCTTGGTGTTCGGCAGAACGGTCGGGATGCTCATGTACCAGGGGTTCTCGGTCACGGCGAGCTCGGGGTGATGGATGGTGCCAAGGCCGATGGCGACGGAGATGTAGCCCGCGCCAATCCGGCCGACTTCACTGGTGCACTGGAACTCGAAGGCCTGGCTCTTGGCGAAGCTCAGCGTGGAGCCCAGGTACTGACGGGCATAGTTGGTGTAGTTGCCGCTGGCCTTCTCCCAAAGCTCCGCGCGCGTGGCGTCGGCAATCTCGGGCATTTCCTGGCCGTTGAAGATGAAGGTGGAGTAGCTGCCGTCGGCATTGGTCTTGATGAAGGCGTCGGGGCCGTAGCTCATCAGAATCATGCCCTCGGGGGAGTACGCGTAGTCAATGAGCTTGAGCGCGGCGTTGAGCTTGTCCGCATTGTCCTTCACGCCCTCGCTGGAGATGCCCCAGCCGTCGGTCTTGACGCTGCGCCAGGACTCGGTGAAGCGCATGTAGTTGCCGCCCTCGGTGCCGTCCTGCCAGCAGGCGACGGGGACCATGACCGCACGATAGGACTCGCCCTCGTCAAACACGCCCTGGCTGGGGTCGTTGTACAGGGTCTGCGTGGAGTTGTAGTCGTAGTGCATGAAGCCGGAGTCGTTCTCGAGGTACTGCTTGGTCTTGCCGTCGGCATTGTCCATGTAGTTGACGGAAATCAGGCCTTCCTTGGCGATGCTGTTCATGCGCTCAAGCGCCTCGTAAGCGGCGACGTCCTGACGGGCATCCTGCAGCTTGCCCTCGGTGTCGAAGTACAGGTAATCCTGGCGGGCCTCCATGCCGCGCACGCCGAACAGGCTGCCGGCGAAGCGGAACATGTCGACGCGGCGCTGGTTGTTGTTGTCCTCACGGGAGAACAGGCCCTGGATGGAGTCGGTGCCGTTGAGGGTCTGGGGGTTGGCGACGACGCAGCGCAGCAGCGCAACGAGCTCGTCCGCATCCCAGCAGGCGTTCTGACCGCAGAAGAGGTTGGAGCGCTCGGTGCCGTAGTAGCCGCCATAGCACTCGTCGATGTAGGTGCGCAGCATGTTGACTGCCGCAACGCCGTCCATGGAGCCGGCGGCGTTCATCTTCTCGATGATGTTGCCGGCGGTATCGTAGTCCTTGGTGACGGTCTCAACGCCGCTGCCGTCGAGCTTGACGGTGTCGATGGCAATCTTGCCGCTGGTGGGCATGTAGGGCTGATAGACCGGAGCGGCGGTCTTGTTGCTGGCGGCGGCGGTGAACTCACCCTCGCCGTCGAGGAGCTTCTGCACCATGTCGACACGCATGAGGGGCATACGCTCGATGTCGTTCACGCCGTCGAAGTACGGGGAGAAGTAGATGGCGCCGGTGTCGGTGTTACCGGTGATGGAGAGGCGGACGATGGGGTTGCTTTCGAGGTAGGCCTTGAAGTTGGGCATCTGGTCGAGATATTCGGCGATGTTGACGACGACGCCCTGCTCGCCGTACTCGGTCAGCTTGGCAGCGGTGCCGGAGACCATGTCCACGTCACCCATGCGCTCTTTCCAGTAGTCGAACTCCTTGGCGGCGCTGTTGCCCTGGTACTTGTCCTCAATCTTGATGCCGAGGACGTTCTGCACCTCAACCCAGGTCGGCTTGAGGTCGCCGGCGCGATAGACGTTGCCGTCGGCCAGGGTGACGCCCTCGCCGGCAACCTCAGCGTCGAAGCTCAGGCCGGTCTTGGTGGAGTTGTAGCCGGTGGCCATGCGGAGCGTGGTGCCGTCCGCGTAGCTCAGCTCGGGAGCCGTGGTCTCTGCGGGTGCAGCCGTGTCGGTCGGGGTCTCGCTCGCTGCGGGGGTCTCGGTCTGCGCGGCGGGCTGCGTATAGCTGTCAACGTCGATCTTCTGACCACAGCCGGCAAGCAGCGTGGCGAACATCGCGACGGTCAGCAGCAGCGCGAGAATGGTTCTGCTTTTTTTCATGTTGTCCTCCTAAAATTCATATCATGTTCCCGGTTTACCCGGTGAAACTACGGATGGGTTATTCCTTGACGCCGCCAACGTTGGTGCCCTTGGCGAAGTACTTCTGGATGAAGGGATAGATAATCAGAATCGGAACGATGGAACACACAATCAGCGCGTAAATCACGGAGTCGGACGCATAGGGCATGTTCCAGCCCGCCATGGCCTCGGCGTCGGTGAATTCCTCCAGCCGCAGACGGATGAAGACCTGCAGCGGGTGCTCGTTGGAGTTGGAAATCATCTGGCGCGCCCAGAAGTAACCGTTCCAGCGGCTGATGCCGAAGAACAGGGCAACCGTTGCGATGGTGGACTTGCTCATGGGCAGGTAGACCTTGGAGAGCACCTGGAACTCGCTGGCACCGTCGACGATGGCGGCCTCTTCAATCTCGCTGGGCACGCCCTCAAAGGCGTTGCGCAGCAGGATGATGTTCATCGCCGCCATGCCCATGGCGATGACGACCAGCCACTTGTCGTCCATGATGCCGATGCTGTTGAACACCGACTTCGTGTCGAGGTAGTTGAGGTACTGCGGCACGATACCGGCGGCGAACCACATGGTGAACACCAGGAAGAAGTTGAACGCCTTGCGGAACAGCAGGCGGCGCTTGGAGAGCGCGTAGGCGCCGAGAATGGAGTACAGCAGCGCCCAGATGGTGCCGTAGAAGGTGATGAACAGCGTGTTCGAGTAGGCGTTCCAGAACATGTTGTCGCTGAACATGCGCTTGAAGGCGTCGAACTGGAGTTCCTTCGGGAACAGAACAATCTGGCCGTACTCAACCGCCGAGCGGCCGCTGATGGCGGCGGAGATGGCGTAGACGAAGGGATAGAGGCACGCCAGTGCGAACACGGTGAGCAGTGTGTAGCTGATGATTTTGAAAATCAGCTCGGAGATCTCAAGTTTTCTTTTCATGGCGATCTCCTTTCCTTAGTACAGCGAGACGTCGGAGGCCTTGCGCGCGATGGTGTTCGCGCCGATGACCAGAAGCATGCCGACGACGTTGTTCATCATCTCCGCCGCGGAGGCGATGCCCTTGGCAGCGCCCGCAAGACCGTAGCGCTGCGCGAAGGTGGAGACCACGTCGGCGGTGACATAGGTTTCGGTGTTGTAGAGCAGCAACACCTTCTCATAACCGATGTTCAGCAGAGAGCCGATACGGGTGATGAGCATGATGACGATGGTGGACAGGATGCTCGGCAGCACGACGTAGCGCATCTGCGCCCACTTGTTTGCGCCGTCAATCTGCGCCGCCTCGTAGCTCGTGGGCGAGATGGCAATGATTGCCGCGAAGAACACGATGGAGTCGTAACCCGCGCCCTCCCAGATGCCGCTGATGATGTAAATCGGGCGGAAGAAGGCGGGGTTGTTCAGAAGGCCGGAGTTCGCCACCTCCTGAGAGACGACGCCGAGCCCGGCGAGTGCCTGGGAGACGATGCCCATGCCGCTCGTCAGCGAGCCCTGCTTGACCAACATCACGACCAGGGACGTCATAACGACCGTGGACATGAACTTGGGCAGGTAGGTCAGCACCTGATACACACTCCGCGCGATGTCCGACTTGATTTCGTTGAAGAACAGCGCAAGGATGATGGGCATCGGGAAGCCGAAGCACAGACCGTAGAAGCTGAGGATGAAGGTATTGCGCATGGCGCGCCAGAACTCGCGGGAAAGGTCGTCGCCGCCCACGAGCAGACGCTTGAAGTACGAGAAGCCGGAGAACAGCTGCTGCGAGACCGGAAGCACCTCGTCCGAGACCTTGAAGCAGCCCAGCAATTCGTACATCGGGAAATAACGCCAGAACAGGAACACCAGCAGCATCGGAATCAGCATGATGTAGAGCCGCCAGTCCTTGAGGATCGTGCGCCCGACGTGGAGCCAGTAGTGCTTCTCCACGTCGTCTCGTACCGCCTGCTCGGGGCTTTGGCGGTAGACGCCGCGTTCCTCATCGTAAATGAGAAAATCCGCCGCTTTTACTTTCATTCAGTATCCTCCTTTTCCCTCTTCCGCCTTGTGAATGCGCAGAAGATAATGCTTTTGATCCTCAAATATCCCATCCAGCCGCCGTGCAATCCAGAGGATTACGCCGGTGAACAGATAGGACAAAGCATCCGTTGTAAAAAAGCCCAGGCAGGCGCCGCCCGCCGAGAGCAAAACCAGCGCGCACAGCGCGCGCCCCGCGTGCATCAGAAGCAGCGTGCAGAGCCCGAAGACGACGCTCAGGAAGCCGTCGTTGCGGATGCGCTCCGCGCCGAGCCGACGCAGCGGCAACAGCATGCCAAGCGCAAACAGGTTGCCGATGCAGTAGGTCATCATCTGCGCCGCCGTGCCGCCGGAGACGAGCACGAACACCACGCCGCCCAGCAACGCGTGAATGGCAGCGAAGCCGCCCCAGCGCATCAGCACGATGGCCGTCATCGCGCCCACAACCGAAACCGTGTAGAGCTGGTCTGGGAACCAGAAGCGCGCCGCATGCACGATGACCGTCTCGGACAGACAGAGCATCAGGGCAAACAGCGCCAAATCTACGGCACGATATTGTCGAAACGTCAGATGCCGTCCCACGCTTTTCTCGCCTTCTTCCCCTCTACTGATTGATACTAAATATATTATAATTTTGTAAACTTTTTCGTACATAGCTTAAACGATTCTCTTTATGCACAAAAAAGCTTTCTTACCCCCAAGGTGTTTGCAACGATTTGACAATATGCTATAATCGGTCCCATCAGAATTGTGCATTTCGGAAAACGGAGGTTCCCGCTCATGAATGACCTGTTTGTCCATGCCGGAGATGCGCTGCAGGCCGTCTTCGACCGTACACCGCGCGGCGCAACCATCCACCTCGCCGCGGGGGAGTACCGCTGCAAGTCCGTGCTGCGCTGTCCCGGCGTGACGCTGCTCGGCGCGGGCGCAGACAAAACCCGGATTGTCTGGAGCGACTACGCCGAAAAGCTGCACGCCGACGGCAAGGCGTACAACACCTTCCGCACCTGGACGCTCGCCGTCTGCGCCGACGGCGTGACGATGCGCGGCCTGTCCGTCGTCAACGACGCGCTCTCCCCCGAGACGAAGGGTCAGGAGGTGGCGCTGAGCGTCTACGGGGACGACTTTGTGATGGAGGACTGCCTTCTGCGCTCGACCCAGGACACGCTGTTCCTCGGTCCCCTGCCCCGCGACCTCATCGCGCGTTACGACGGGTTTCTGCCCGACGAGCTGCGCGTCGACCGCTCATTGCGCCAGCGCTTCACGCGCTGCCGCATCGAGGGTACGGTGGATTTCATCTTCGGCTGCGGCAGCACCCTGCTGGAGGACTGCGAAATCCGCTCGCTGTACGACGTGCGCCGCGTCGGCTTTGTCGCCGCGCCCGCGCACGCACCCGAGCAGACGGAGGGCTTCGTCTTCCGCCGCTGCCGCTTCACCGCCGAGGAGGGCGTCAGCGGCATCTACCTCGCCCGCCCGTGGCGCGACTACGGGCTTGCACGCTTCGAGGACTGCACGCTCGGTGCGCACATCGCCCCCGAGGGCTTCGACAAGTGGAACGACACCGCGCGTGACCGGACCGCCCGCTTCTACGAGACGCCCGCCGTCCCCGGCCGCGTGCCCTGGTGCAACCGCTGAGCACCGCGGCGCGGATGCTCCAAGCGCGTGAAAACCGCCCCTGCCGTACACGGCAGGGGCGGTTTTCACATTCGTATGAGAAACTTAAATCAAAGAGCTTGGTAAAGACGTTCGAGCAGCTCGCGGGAGGCAACGGCGTTGTCGTTGGTCGTGTTCTCCAACGTGGCCTGAACGAAGGGCTTTCTCGCCTTGAGGAAGCGCAGAATCTCGGTGTAGTCCATCTCGCCCGTTCCGGCGGCGATGCTGACCAGCTTGCCGTTCTCGCGGCGGAAGTCCTTGAGGTGCACCATGGCGATGTGGTCGCACAGCTTGTCCATCGCGTCGCCGATGACACGCTGCCGCGCGTCCACGTTCTCCGTCCCCAGCAGGTTCACCGGGTCGAAGATGATGCGCAGGTTACGGCTGCCGATGCCGCGCAGAACCTCCAGCGCGCGGTCGGCGTTGTAGACGATGTGGTTCCACACCGGCTCAATCGCCATGGTGACGCCGTAGTGCTCGGCACAGGCGACAACCGGCTCGAGGTTGCGCATGAAGGTGTGCAGCGCCGCCTCGCCGTGGGTGTCCGCGTCGAGCTTGTAGGCGGCGTTGGGCGCGCCCGTCTCCGTGCCGACCATGCCGATGCCGGCCTGCGCCGCAACGCGCAGACTGCCATAGTAGCGGGACTGGAATTCACGCAGCTTCGCCTCGTCCGGATGGGCAAGGTTGAGGTAGCAGCCCAGCACCGCAACGTCCAGCTCGTTCTGCCGGAACACGCGGCGCACGTGGGCGGCAAGGCCCTCGGTCAGCGCGGCGTCGTCAAAGGTGACGCCGCGGATGCACTTGGCAAGCGCCAGATGCACGCAGACAAAGCCCTCCTCGCGCGCCTTGGCCGCGCGCGCCTCCAGGCTCTGCCGCTCTTCGGGCTCGGCGGCATTCACGTCGTGCAGGCGGATGCCCAACTGCATGGCAATCCCTCCCCTTCGTACTTGTCATATCACCTGAACGGATTTATTGTATGCTCCGAACCCCGTCTTTACCAGTCACAAAACAGACTATGATATGGACGAAACGGAGAAGCGCTTGCGAAAGCGGCGAATCACGGGCACCACGACCGCCGCCGCCAGCACGCCGGAGGCAAAGTTGCTGATGAGCATCACCGCGCCCACGCTCGCCTCGCCAAGCCCCGTCCAATGCTGCAGCGCCCAGAACACCGGAATGCGGAAGATGAACACGCGTGCGACGTTGAGCACCATCGTCAGGCGCGTCATGCCGAGCCCGTAGAGCAGCGCAAGCACCGCGGCGTTGACGCCCAGCGGCACCGCGCCCAGCGCCTCATAGCGGTAGACCAGCATAATCGTGCGGCGAAACTCCAGGTTCCCGCTGTCGAACAGGCTTGCCAGCAGGTCAAGCTGCCACAGCTCCAACGCCGAAATCACCGCGCCCAGCAGCACGTTGATGACCAGCGCGGCGTAGAACGCCTGCAGCACGCGGCGGTATTTGCCCGCGCCGTAGTTCTGGCTGATGACGGCGGACGCGCCCTCCTGATAGCCGTTCTGCGGGTTCGTCGTAATGCCGCCGAGGTTGTTCGACACGCCGAGCGCGCCCACCATCGTCGCGCCGTAGACGGTGCTCATCGCGTTGACAACGGTCTTGCCAAAGGCAAAGAGCGCCTTTTCCGCAATGACGGGCGCAGACTGCAGCAGCATCGGCCGCGTCGTCTCCCGCTCCATCGTCACGGCGTCCCGCGAGAAGCTGAACGCCTCATCCGCGTGCAGGCTGTTGCGCAGCGCAAAGGCAAGCAGCACCAGCTGCGAAATCAGAGACGCCGCCGCAATCATCACAAGACCGCTCTCCAGCACGTAGACGAACAGCGCCGTCAGGGAGAGCTTCACCGCGATGACCAGGAAGTTGAGCGCCATGATGCGCCGGGAGTTGCCCCTCGCCCGCTCAACGGCGATGTATACGTTGTCAAGAAACTTCACGACGAGGTCGAACAGCTCGACCACGAAATACGAGCGCCCGACGTCAATGAGCGCGTCGGGCGTACCCGCCATGCGCAGAAATCCGTCGGTAAAGGGCAGGATGACAGCGAGCATCGCCAGCCCCACGGCAAGGCAGATGACGTACAGCGTGCTGACGCGCTTGCGCACGAGGGCAAAGTTCTCCTCTCCGTAGGCGCGGCTGATTTGGATGCCCGCGCCGACCGCCAGGCCGCCGCCGACGGAGGAGAGCACCAGATTGAGCTGGGAGAGATACGCCACCGCCGACACGGATTCCTCGCTGATGTGCGACGCCATCATCGTGTCGAGAATGGTGAAAAACATGTTGAGCCCCTGATACAGCGCCAACGGCGTGCCGACGGACAGCACGACCCGCCACATCGGGGCGTTGAGACTGCGCTCAAGAAAGCGTTTGTCCTTTTCGGTCAGCTTTGCCTGCATAGGCAATTCCCTCTTTTCTATCAGACTGTGCGTTCAGCATATCGCAGGTATTCCGTTCTTTCTATCGGAAATCAACCCTATTTCCCAAAATAATACAGATTTATCAACACACCGGAATGCCTCAGCCCATCCTCCTGTAGTCCCTTGGCGTCACGCCGTATTTCTTTTTGAACGCATCCTTAAAGTAATTGCTGCCCGAAAAGCCGCAGCGCAGCGCGATTTCCGTGACCGAGTCCTCCGTTGCCAGCAGCTCAAGCGCGGCGTGGCGCAGGCGCGTGAGCACGAGATACTCATGGACGCCGATGCCCGCCGCCTCGCGGAATTTGCGGCTGAGATAGTTCGGGCTGAAGCCGACCGCCGTCGCAACGTCCGCGGTGTTGATGGGCTCGGCATAGTGGGCGCTGATGAACTGCGCCGAGCGGAGCACGGAGTCCTCCGTCGTCCGGATGTTCGCAGGCGCATCGTGCAGGCAGTCACACTCGCGCGCGCAAAGAAGCAGCAGCTCCTGCAACCGCGTGCGCAACAGCAGCGCCGAACGCGCGTCACGAATGCGCTCCTCCGTCACCATGCGCCCCAGCAGCGCGCTCAGCTCGCCGCGGTGCGCCTCCGGCGCGCGGAAGATGCGCAGGCGCGCAAGAAACGCCGCGCCCTCCGGAAGACAGGCGCGCACCGCCTCGTCCACGTCCTCCCCGCGAAACAAAACGGTGCTCCGCCGGCAGTCCCCGAAGGGATAGCGCGTGTAGTGGAGCAGCTGCGGCGGAATGAGCAAAAAGTCCCCCGCGCGCAGGTCGTACATGCTGTCCTCCACCAGAAAGCGGCAGGCGCCACGCTCCACACAGTATAATTCATAATAGGTATGGCAGTGGTAGGCGGGCATCACGTAGCCCCGTGCGCGCGTGCGCCGGTCGGCATGGACGCGCTCAATGCCGCTGCGCGGCATCTGCGTATGACGGTTCATTGTATCCCCTCCGGCTCAGTCTCTCTTCGGCGAAGCCGACGGCGCCGCGGCGGCTTTTCCCGGCGTTCGCGCGGCGTCTCCGCCTGCGCAAAGCCCGCAAAAAAATAAAACAAAAAAAATTTCCCCCGCACCCCGTTTTTTCGCTCCGCCGCTTCGAATACTATGACAGAGGGCAGGAGCCCCACAAAAATACCAACAAATGATTTAAAAATATCAGGAGGACATCACCATGAAAAAGTCTTTGAAGAGAACCGCAATGGCAACCGGCCTTTGCCTGACCATCCTTGCAGGCAGTCTGAGCGCATCCGCCGCCTTCAGCGGGGAAGCCGCAAACCGCCAGAACACCCGCACGGCGTTCACCCAGATGGAGACCCAGCTTGGCGTTCAGCAGAACAGCCAGTTCGGCAACCAGCAGAGCGGCCAGTTCGGCGCTCAGGTGGGCGGACCGTTCGGCAGCATGCCGGGCGGAATGATGGGCGGCATGATGGGCGGCATGATGGGCACGGTCCAGTACGCCACCGAGGCCAGCGAGGTCGTCACCGGCACCACCACGAACGCCGCCGCCAGCCTCACGGCGGACGAGGCGAACGCCACGACCATCACCATGAGCGAGAGCAACAACGACGTGAAAATCAGCGAGGCGGGCACCTACGTCGTCACCGGCACCTGCAGCTCCGGCAACCTCACCGTCAAGAAGGGCACGACCGG
>JAILRK010000005.1 GCA_024698225.1 Oscillospiraceae bacterium
ATTTTTCTGACGGTGCTCGGGCTTCTGGGCTTTTCCGTATGCACCCGGTACCGGATGCTGTTTCTCTTTGCCGTGCCCTATGGCCTTGGCGCGGGCTCGATTGACGCGGCGGTCAATCATTACGTCGCAAGCCACTATGCCTCCTCCGTCATGAACTTCCTGCACTGTTTCTATGGCGTGGGCGCGGTCATCAGCCCCGGCATCATGGCGCTTGCCCTGCATCTGGCGGGGTGGAACGAGGGCTACCGCTGGACTGCCTGGATTCAGACGGGGATTTTGCTGGTGGTGCTGCTCTCGCTGCCGCTGTGGAAGCAGAACGAAGCGCAGGACAGGGAGGAGCTGCGCGGAAGCGCCGGCATCACAGAGACGCTTCGCCTTCCCGGCGTCCTGCCGACGCTCATTGCGTTTTTTGCCTATTGCTCGGGAGAGGCGACCTGCTTTCTGTGGACGCCCAGCTACTTCGCGGGACGCGGAGCCGGACTCAGTGAGGAGACGGTTGCCGCCTTCGGCTCGCTGGTGTTCGGCGGGCTGATGCTCGGCAGACTGATTTCCGGCTTCGTCTCCGACCGGCTGGGCGACCGGCGGATGATTCGCGTGGGAATCGCCGTGGAGTTGCTCGGTGTCCTGCTGGTCTTTGCCCCGGCGCGGAGCGTTCTTCCGGCGGCGGTCGGCTTCGTGGTCATCGGGCTGGGCATGGGTCCGGTCTATCCCGCCATTCAGCACATGGCGCGGGTGAACTTCGGCGCGCGCCACAGCGCGGCGGTCATCGCGCTGCAGATGGCGGCGGCGTATCTTGGCAGCACGTTCATGCCCGCGGTGTTCGGGCACCTGCAGCAGGCGGCGGGCATGGGCGTCATGCCGGCGTATCTGCTGCTGTTCGCGCTGCTCAACGCCGGTATGCTGGAGCTGGCCTATCGTGCGCTGACGCGGAGGCCGGAGGAGACGGACGCATGACAACAGAAGCCGCCCTCAGAGGACGGCCCGGGACAGAAAAAAGGACGGCGTGCGCCGTCCTTTTGAGCTTGTATACGCCTATGCCGGCACGCTGACGCGGAACGTGCTGCCCACGCCCGGCGTGCTCTCCACGCTGACCGTGCCGCCGTGGTAGGCGGCAATCTGCCGCACCAGCGGCAGCCCGAGACCGAGGCCTCTGCTGCTGCGGGATTTGTCCGCGCGATAGAACGTCTCCCAGATGTGCGGAAGGTCCTCCGGGGAAATGCCGGGTCCGTCGTCGCTGACGCAGAGGGTGACCGTCTGCGCCGTCTGCTGCAGCGACACGACGACCGTACCCTGTTCGCGCCCGTAGCGCAGCGCGTTGCCCAGCAGGTTGTCCAACAGCAGGCGGAACAGCTCGGGGTTGACGAGGGCGGTCACGCCGTCGGACAGCTCCTGCCGGATGGTGATGCCCCGCGGGGCAATGAGCGCGTGGTCCGCGCAGGAGGCGCGCAGCAGCGCGCTCAGGTCCGTGGGCGCTTTGCGGTAGCGCTCGGTGCTCTGCTCCATGCGGGTGAAGAGCAGCAGCGTTTCAATCAGCCGTGACATCCGCCCGCCCTGCTTCTGCACGGCGGCGATGACCTCGCGCAGCTCCTGCGCGTCCTGTGCGTTTTCCAGGCCGTATTCGCACTGCGCAAGGATGACGGACACCGGCGTGCGCAGCTCGTGCGAGGCGTTGGCGGTGAACTGGCGCTCGGCGTGGAAGTTCTGCTCCAGACGCTCGAACATGGCGTTGATATGCCGCGCGAGGTCGGACAGCTCGTCTCCCGTGTCCGCGCAGGGAATCCGGCGGGAGAGGTCGCCGCTCTCGCGGATGGCCTCCGTCGTGCGGTCAATGTCGCGGATGGGACGCAGGAAGCGCCCCGTCAGCCAGCGCCCGCCGAGGAACGCCAGCGCGATGAGCAGCGGCAGCAGCGCCAAAGGCGCAAAATGCCCGCGCAGCGCGCTCCAAAGCGAGCGCCCCGCAGGGACGACGCCGCGCACCCAGTAGTCCGGTCCGCGGCGAATCCTGACCTGCGCGTCACAGCAGTAATAGCGCTGCCCGTCCAGCGTGAGCTCGCGCACGGCGTCCTCGTCCGAAAAGGGCAGCGCGTCCGTCCCCTCGCCGAGATACAGGCCCGCCACCTGTGCGCCGTCCTCGTCGTAGACCATCAGTCGCACCTCGCCGCGCAGGAACTCCGCCTCCCGCAGCTCGCCCATGTGGTCGGCGTAGCTGCGGTCATCGCCGATGCGCGCCGCCTCCTCCTGCACCGCGTCCGTCAGCGCCTCGCGGAGCAGCCGCCGGTCAAAGTTCTGATAAACGGCGGCGGCGAGCAGCAGCATCAGCGCGCAGATGAGCGTCAGAATCAGCGTGAACCACAGCGAGAGCCGGGTCTTGAGCGAAAGCCGCCTCATGTCGGCTCCCTCATGGTGTAGCCGATGCCGCGCACGGTGTGCAGCAGCCGGACCGCATGCCCCTCATCCACCTTTTTGCGCAGATAGTTCACGTACACGTCCACGACGTTCAGCCCGCCCTCGTAGTCATAGCCCCAGACGTGGCTGACGATTTTCTCGCGGCTGAGAATGCGCCCCTTGTTGAGCATCAGATACTCCAGCAGCGCATATTCCTTCCCCGTGAGCGTCAGCTCCGTGCCGCCGCGCCGGACGACGTGCCCGCTCAGGTCAAGGCTGAGGTCGTCCAGGCACAGCAGCGCGGAGGGGTTGCCCGAGGCGGTGCGCGTGACCGCGCGGATGCGGGCAATCAGCTCGTCGAAGGAGAAGGGCTTGACCACGTAGTCGTTCGCCCCGGCGTCCAGCCCGTCCACCTTGTCCGCGATGCTGTCGCGCGCGGTGAGGAGGATGACCGGCGTCGTGTTCCCCTGCGCGCGCAGCCGCCGCACCGCCGAAACGCCGTCCAGCACGGGCATCATGATGTCCAGCACGGCAACGTCGTAATCGGCGTAGAGCAGGCGCTCCGCCGCCGTCTCCCCGTCAAAGCAGGCGTCCGTGTCAAAGCCCTCGGCGCGCAGCTTTTTGACGATGATTTCGTTCAGGTCCGCGTCGTCCTCGGCAATCAGCAGCTTCATGCGCTCACGCTCCTTTTCTCCGTGTTGTCGGTGTCTCATACTGATACCTGATCAAAATGCTTGAAAAGCATTTTGATAGCGCCGCAGGCGCGTAGGTATCGCATGAGACGACATGACGCGCTCTGCGCGGCATGAGCGTGCGAAGCACGCGCGATTTCAAATCAATCATTTTGATTTCAAATCAGTATCAAATCCAGCGCAGGAGAGACCGCCCTTCCCCAAGGATGGATTTGTCAAAGAGAACCGACCCGTTGACAAAAACGGCGGTTATCGCGTCAGATTTTTCGTTTTTTTGAAAATCTGACGCGATAACTTGCTTTTTTCTCCGCGGAGGAGTATTCTGTAGACATGACTTTTTGATGGAGGGGCACAATGGAACTTTACAGACGGGAAACGTATCTGAAGAAAATCCGTGGCTTCTACCATGCCGCGGATATCATCAAGGTAATCAGCGGCGTCCGCCGCTGCGGCAAGTCCAGCTTGATGCAGATGATTGCAGATGAACTGCGCGCCGGAGCGGATGAGGGTGCTCAAATCATCTTTCTGAACCTCGACAAGCGCGGCTATCGGAAAATCAAGACTGCCGACCAGCTTGACGAACTGATTGCGTCCTTCCCAAAAGCGACAGGCATGACATACCTGTTTATTGACGAGATTCAAAATGTCGAGGATTTCGAGGAAGTCGTCAACGCTTACCGTGAGGAGGGCGGTTATTCTGTCTTTATTACCGGTTCCAACTCCTGTCTCCTCAGCGGAGAGTTGGTTACCAAGCTTACCGGACGCTATGTGGAACTGGAGATGTTCCCTCTGACGTTTGACGAGTATCTGGGAATGAAGGCCTTTTATGGGAAGCCAGTGGACGCGAATCTTTTCATCGAGATGAACCGCTATATTTTAGAGGGCGGGTTTCCGCGGACCGTTCTGCTGGACGAGCTTGCGGACAAGCGCAGCTATACGCAAAGCGTAGTCAACGAAATCTTTGAGAAGGATATCCGCAAGCGCGCGAAAATCAAGGACAAGGAGGCGTTTGAGGCCGTCCGCCGTTTTATCATCAACAACTTTGGCGCTACGACCAGCGTCAGCAGTCTGCACGAGAGCCTGGTCAAAAGCGGGATGAACATCACGCGCGCCACGGTCACCAAGTATATCTCAGTGCTTGTGAGCGCCAAGATTCTGTATGAGTGTGACCGCTTCGACATGAAATCAAAGCGTGCCTTGAAGGGCGAGAAGAAATACTATCTCTCGGATTTGAGCTTTTACTTCTGTGATAACACGGACAACCGCATCAACTACGGCCCGGTTTTGGAAAATATTACATATTGCTATGCGAAAAGTCACGGATACAGCGTCAGCGTTGGTCGGGTCGGGACGCTGGAATGCGACTTTATTCTCCGCAACCGCAATGCAGATTACGCCTATCTGCAGGTGGCATATACCATTGCGCAGAGCAGGGAAACCGAGGAGCGGGAATACCGTTCGCTGGAGAGAATCAAGGACAATTATCCCAAGTATCTTCTGACAACGGACTATCTGCTGCAAAAA
>JAILRK010000192.1 GCA_024698225.1 Oscillospiraceae bacterium
AGCAGGTGGACGTGACCTTCCTCGCCCGCCGCGGTCTGCCCTACACAAAGGAATACTACGAGGGCGTCGCCCACACGATTCTTCCGAAGGCGGCGGTGTTCACAAAAGCATACTGCCACAGCGAGCAGAGCTGCGAGGAGATTATTGCGGAGTGGATGGAGCTGGCGAAGGACAGCTATGCGCACGTGGCGCTCAAGCCCCACGCGCGCGAGCTGCTGGAGGCGCTGCGTGCCGCGGACGAGCGGCTTGCCGTGTTTACCAGTGCCGTGCCCGTGCACTGCCGCACGGCGCTTGCGGTCCACGGACTCACGCCCTGCTTCGAGCAGGTGGTCTACGCCCACGAGCTCGGCGTGAGCAAGGACACGGCGGAAGCGTTTCACCTTGCCTGCCGGCAGCTCGGCGTCGTTCCGGCGGACTGTGTGGTTCTGGACGACTCGGTCGCGTCCTGCCGCGCGGCGAAGGCGGCGGGCGCGCGCGTCATCGGCGTGTACGACCCGTATTTTGAGGGGACGAAGGATGAGATGCCGCGGGTGTGTGACCGCTATATTCGTAGCTTTGCGGAATTGCTGTAATACGCCGGTGCAGCGCGCGGCGAATTGTACGCGGTTAACGCAAGGCAACAGTTGCAAATCCGTCGACGTTGTGATATTTTATATGTGTTGTGAAATTTTTTGATACGGAGGACATCATGGACATCACCATTACCAAGGACATTCGATACATCGGCGTGGACGACCACGACATCGACCTCTTTGAGGGCATGTACGACGTGCCGAACGGCATGGCATACAACAGCTACGTCATCCTTGACGAGAAAATCGCCGTTATGGACACGGTCGAGGTGCGCTTCGGCGCGGCGTGGATGGCGAAGCTGGACGCCGTGCTGGACGGACGCACGCCGGACTACCTCATCGTGCACCACGTCGAGCCGGACCACAGCGCCAACATCACCGCCTTTATGGACAAGTACCCCCAGGCGACCATCGTTGCCTCGGCGCAGGCGTTCCGCCTGATTGCCAACTTCTACGGCACGGATTACGCCGCGCGCCGCATCGTCGCCGCCGACGGCGCAACGGTCTCGCTGGGCAGCCACGTGCTCAACTTCGTCACCGCGCCGATGGTGCACTGGCCGGAGGTCATCATGAGCTATGAGAGCACGGACAAGGTGCTCTTCTCCGCGGACGCCTTCGGCAAGTTCGGCGCGCAGGACTATGACGACCCCGAGGGCTGGTCCTGCGAGGCGCGCCGCTACTACTTCGGCATCGTCGGCAAGTTCGGCGCACAGGTGCAGGCGCTGCTCAAGAAGCTCGCGGGCAAGGAGCTTGCGCACATCTGCTCGCTCCACGGTCCGGTGCTCAGCGGCGATTTGAGCGAGTACCTGCGCCTCTACAACATCTGGTCGAGCTACGAGGTGGAGACCGAGGGCGTGCTCATCGCCTACACGACGGTCTACGGTCACACGCGCGAGGCGGCGGAGTATCTTGCGGAGAAGCTGCGCGGCATGGGTGTGCGCGCCGTCATCACCGACCTCGCCCGCGACGACCAGTATGAAGCGGTGGAGGACGCGTTCCGCCACAGCAAGCTGGTGCTCTGCACCACCACCTACAACACCGGCGTGTTCCCCGTGATGCGCGAGTTCATCCAGCACCTGACCGACCGCGGCTACCAGAAGCGCACCGTTGCCCTGGTGGAAAACGGCGGCTGGGCGCCGATGGCGGCAAAGGGCATGCGCGCGATGCTGGAGGGCTGCAAGAATCTGACCTTCGCCGAGACCCCGGTCAAAATCATGGGCGCGCTCACGCCCGCGACCTTCGCCCAGCTCGACAAGCTGGCGCAGGAGCTTGCCTGATTCCATCCCAATCATCACAAGAAGGACAGCCTCGGCTGTCCTTCTTGTTTTCGGTATTACATGTTCACCTTGTGATAGACCTTCTTGCCCTTTTTGAGCATGATGCCATTCGTGGCGAGGCGGTCCTTGTCATAGCGCTCGTCGATGCCGGAGACCTTGACGTCGTCCACGGTGACGCCGCCCTGCTGCACGAGGCGGCGGGCCTCGCCGCGCGACGCGCAGAGTCCGGTTTTGACCAGCACGCTGAGGATGTCGATGCTGCCGTCGCTGAGGTCGGCGTCGCTGAGCGTCGTGCTCGGCACGTTGTCCATGCTGCCGCCGCCGCCGAAGAGCGCGCGGGCGCTCTGCTGCGCCTTCTCCGCCTCCTCCTCGCCGTGGACGAGCTTGGTGAGCTCGTAGGCAAGAATCTCCTTGGCACGGTTGAGCTCGCTGCCCTCCCACTTGTCCATCTCGTCAATCTGCTCGAGCGGGAGGAAGGTCAGCATGCGGATGCACTTGAGCACGTCCGCGTCGCCGACGTTGCGCCAGTACTGGTAGAACTCGTAGGGGCTGGTCTTGTTCGGGTCCAGCCACACCGCGCCGCTGGCGGTCTTGCCCATCTTCTTGCCCTCACTGTTGAGCAGCAGCGTGATGGTCATGGCGTAGGCGTCCTTGTCGAGCTTGCGGCGAATCAGCTCCGTGCCCGCCAGCATGTTCGACCACTGGTCGTTGCCGCCGAACTGCATGTTGCAGCCCACCGTCTGGAACATGTGGTAGAAGTCGTAGGCCTGCATAATCATGTAGTTGAACTCGAGGAAGGACAGGCCCTTTTCCATGCGCTGCTTGTAGCACTCGGCGCGCAGCATGTTGTTCACCGAGAAGCAGGCGCCCACCTCGCGCAGCAACTCGACGTAGTTGAGGTCCAACAGCCAGTCGGCGTTGTTGAGCATCATCGCCTTGTCGGGTCCGAACTCGATGAACTTCTCCATCTGGCGCTTGAAGCACTCGGCGTTGTGGTTGATGTCCTCTTTGGTCAGCATCTTGCGCATGTCCGTGCGCCCCGAGGGGTCGCCAATCATGGTCGTGCCGCCGCCGATGAGGGCGATGGGCTTGTTGCCCGCCATCTGCAGGCGCTTCATCAGGCACAGCGCCATGAAGTGCCCGACGTGCAGGCTGTCCGCCGTGCAGTCGAAGCCGATGTAGAACGTCGCCTTGCCGTTGTTGACCAGCTCGCGGATTTCATCCTCGTCCGTCACCTGCGCCAGCAGACCGCGCGCCTTCAGCTCTTCGTAGATTTGCATCCGTCTTTCTCCTTTTTCTTATGTGTGGGACAGAAAAAGCCCTCTGTCCCCTTGTGTTTGGGACAGAGGGCGATTGCATCGCGGTACCACCTCTGGTTCGCTGTCTCCTCGCGTAAGACAGCCTCACGGAGTGCCGTTACACTCCTGCGCGATAACGGGCGCAACCGGAATACGCCTACTGGGCAGTTGCCGTTCGGGTATCAGCTCCGCGGTGTATTTCACCGGCCGCCCTCTCCCCTTTCCACCGTCCAGGGGCTCTCTTGGCAGGGCGCGTCCGCCTACTTCTCCGCTTCCTCGCTGTAACGGGCACATTATAGCCGTGCCGTGCGGATTTGTCAAGCCTCGGTTTGATACCGGGCGGCAAGGCGGCTCAGCCCGTTTTTGAGCAGCGTCAGGTGCTCCTCGTCAATCTCCGTGGCACGAAGCGGACGGATGAGCCTGCCGAAGCCCTTGACCTTGTCGCAGGCGCAGATGGCGACGGCGTGGCGGAAGGCGCGGTTGTCGGAGGGATAGTACACCAGCCCGTCGGTTTTGAGGAAGGCGGTGGTGTGCGTGCCGTTTTCAAAGCTCTCAAGGATGGCGTCAAGCAGTTCGCCGTCCCAGCGGCTGTTCTTGTTCGGCAGAATCAGCAGCTCGTCGCCCTCGGCGACGCAGTTCACATTGATAACGGGTGTTTCCCGCAGCGCGGGGCAGTCCTTCCGCAGGGCCTTTGCCCCGCTCATGCCGCTGAAGCCGCCGTCCAGAAAGGCAAACGCCACCTCGCCGCGGTAGCGCGGGGTCAGCGCGGCGGCGGTTTCAAGCAGGGCGGCAACGCCGGAGCTGTTGTCGTTGGTGTTGCGCGTCTCGGCGGGGCCGAAGCGCAGGTACAGCAGCGCCGAGAGCAGCAGCAGGAGAAACAGCGGCAGCGTCCAGTGCGGGGCGTTGACGGCAAAGGTCAGCGCGAAGGAGAGCACAACGCTGCCCAGCATCACCAGCACGGGCGTCAGCGCCAGATACAAAAACGCCGTCATGGGGCGCGTGGGCATGATGAGCGGCGGAAGCAGGGATTTGAGCGGCGTGTCGTAGTGGGCGACGAACACCAGCTTTGCCGTCTCCGGGTCGCCCGCGACCACGTTGGTCACGTGTCCCCCGATGCGCAGCGCCGTCTCCCGGCTCTGCAGCTTGGGCGCGTAGCCCAGCTCGCGCAGCGTGCCCATCAGATAGAGGCGGAACGCCTCTTTTTCCTTCGGCTTGAAGCGCAGGGGGTATTCCCGCGCAATGCGCTCGGCAAATCGGCTCATGCTCTCCCCCCTGTCAGCTTTGTTTTGAAGGCGTCCGCCGCGTCCAGCAGTTCCTCTGCGCCGCGGAGCATCGTGTCGCTCGGGTGCTCGCCGCCGGTGAGGCGCGCCAGCTCCCGTGCGCGCGCGCTGCGGTCCAGTTCCGTCACCCGCGTCAGGGTGCGTCCGCCCTCTTCGCCCTTTTCCACGGAGAAATGCGTGTCCGCCATCGCCGCAAGCTGCGGCAGATGCGTCACGCAGAGCACCTGCTTTTCACGGGACACGCGGGCGAGCTTTTCCGCCACGCGCTGTGCCGCGCGTCCGGACACGCCGGTGTCCACCTCGTCAAAGACCATGGTCATCACGCTGTCCTGCGCGGCGAACACGTTTTTCATCGCCAGCATGATGCGCGCCAGCTCGCCGCCGGAGGCGATTTTGTGAATGGGCTTGGGCGCCTCGCCCACGTTGGCGGACATGAGAAAGCGCACCTCGTCCATGCCGCTTGCGTCCGGCTCCTTTTCCGCAAAGTCGATGGTGAAGCGGACCTTGGGCATGTCCAGCTCCCGCAGCTCGCGCAGAATCTCGGCCTCGAGCGTCTGCGCCGCCGCCTTGCGCGCCGCGGACAGCGCGCGCGCCGCTTCAGCCACGCCCGCCTTCTGCTGCGCCAGCTTCGCCTCCAGCTGCGCGATGCGGTCGTCCGCGTATTCGATGCGGTCCAGCTCGTCCTTTGAGCGGGCGAGGTAGTCCAGCATCTCGCGCACGGAGCCGCCGTATTTTTTCCGGAGCCGATAGAGCAGGTCGCTGCGCGCTTCCACCTCGTCCAGCTCCGCGGGCGAGAAGTCAAAGTCCTCCCGCTTGTCACGCAGGGTGACGGACAGGTCATAGGCCTCGCTGTAGAGCGCCTCCAGCCGGTCGGAGAGCGCGATGAATTCCTCCCCCAGACCGCGAAGGCCGCGCAGGGCGTCATGCGCCTGACGGATGGCGGAGACCGCGCCGCTGCCCTCGTCTCCGCCGTTGAGGCAGTAGTCCGCCTCCGTGACGGCGTCGATGAACTTCTCGGCGTTGCGCAGGATGTTTCTCCGCTGCGCAAGCGTCTCCTCCTCGCCCTCCTTCAGCTCCGCGCGCTCCAGCTCCGCAATCTGGTGACGCAGCGTGTCCACCCGGCGCGCTTTCTCCGTCTCGTCCATGCGCAGCGCGTCGATGGCGCGGCGCGTGGCGTTCAGGGCGGAAAACTGCGCGCCGTAGCGCTCCAGCTGCGCGTCCATGTGCGCGTAGCGGTCCAGGTAGCTCAGGTGCTGCGTCTCGTCCAGCAGCGCCGTACCGTCGTGCTGACCGTGGATGTTCAGCAGCTGCGCACCGACGGCGCGCAACTGCGAAACCGTAATCGGACGCCCGTTGGCGCGGCAGACGGTGCGTCCGTCGCCGCTGAGCTCGCGCTGGAGCAGCAGCGTGCCGTCCTCCTCGATGGAGATGCCGTTTTCCGCAAGCGCGGGCAGGTCGCCGTCCACGCCGTCAAAAGCGGCGCTGACCAGCGCTTTGGGCGCGCCGCTGCGAATCAGGTCGCGCGAGGTGCGCTGACCCAGCACCGCGCCCAGCGCATCGATGACGATGGACTTGCCGGCGCCGGTCTCGCCGGTGAGGGCATTGAAGCCGCGCGCGAACAGAATGTCCGCGCGCTCGATGATGGCGATGTTCTCAATGTGCAGTAATTGCAGCATAGTTCTTCACTTCTGAAATTTATTTTGCATTTCATGGATTTCCAGGCAGAATTCCGCCGCGCTGTCCTCATCGCGCATGATGACCAGCACCGTGTCGTCACCGGCAATGGTGCCGAGCATCTGCGCGATGTCCATCCCGTCAAAGGCGGCGCCGGCCGCCCCGGCAAGGCCCGGCATGGTCTTGAGCACGACGAGGTTGCGCGCATAGTCCACGCCGATGATGCTCTCGCGCAGAATCGTCTGCAGGCGGTCGGCAAAGTTGAGGCGGGTCTTGTGCGCGGAGACGGCGTAGCGGTAGCGCCCGCCGCCGGCAGGCTCCTTGATGAGGTGAAGCTGCTTGATGTCGCGCGAGACCGTTGCCTGCGTGCTGTGGATGCCGCGCTGACGCAGACGCTCAATGAGCTGCTCCTGCGTCTCGACGCTCTCTTCGGCAATGATGGACAGGATTGCATTCTGTCTGTCATTCTTCATGATTCAGCAGTCCTCCAAGCATTTTTCGCTGCAGCACCTCGCAGAAGCTGCGGTTTTCCAGACGCACCAGCTTGGTGTCATACCGTGAGCGCGTAATCTCCACGGCGTCGCCATGGCGCAGAGAGAACGCGCGCCCGCCGTCCACCGACAGCACCACCGGCTTGTAGCCCGTCGCCTCGGTCTGCACCGTGATGGTGCGCTCCGGGGCGAGCACGTAGGCGTTGGCGTGCACGCTGTGCGCGCAGATGGGACTGACGACGAAATTGCGCGCGGTCGGCTCCACCACGGGCCCGCCCGCGCTGAGCGAGTACGCCGTGGAGCCCGTGGGGCTTGCCACGACCACGCCGTCGCCCGCAATGTCCACCAGCTTGCCGCTTTCGGTGTAGATGTGCAGGCGGATGACGCGGGAGACGTTGCCGCGGGCAATGAGCGCCTCGTTGAGGCCGAGGCTCGAGTAGATGATGCGCCCGTCGCGCTTTACGACGACGTCGAGCATCATGCGGCTTTCAATGGTGTATTTCCCCGCGCAGAGATTCTTGAGCTTGTGCAGTTCCTTCAGCTCCAGCTCCGCCATGAAGCCGAGGCTTCCGAGATTGACGCCCAGCACGGGGATGTCCTTGTGCGCAGCGGTTTTGGACAGGTGCAGAATCGTGCCGTCGCCGCCGAAGGAGACGAGCATGTCCGCGCCGCGCAGCTCCTGCTGCAGCGGACGGATTTCCAGCCCGTAACCCTCCGGCTCCTCGTTGCCGCGGAAGGGAATGCACACGACGTTGGGACAGTTTGCCTCGTCCAGAATTGCCTTGGCCTGCTTTACCACCCGCAGCTCCTTATCGCGGTAGGGGTTGGGGCAGAGTATCACTTTTTTCAGCATGGCGCTTACCTCTTATGTGTCCAGCTCTGCATGGGAGTCCGCCACCAGCGCAGCAAGGTCAAACACGCGCTCGGTGACGGCGCCCTTTTCCAGATAGCCGAGATATTCAATGTTGCCCTCCGGGCCGCGGATGGGCGAGTAGGTCAGGTCCAGCACGCCGAAGCCGCTGTCGGACGCGTGGCTCAGAAACTGTGCCAGCACCTCCCGGTGCACCGCCGGGTCGCGCACGACGCCCTTTTTGCCGACCTTTTCGCGCCCTGCCTCAAACTGCGGCTTCACAAGACAGGCGACGTGTCCGCCCTGCCGCAGCAGCGTGTGCACGGCGGGCAGAATCAGCGAAAGCGAGATGAACGAGACGTCGATGGACGCAAAATCCAGCTCGTCCGGGATTTGCTCATGCGTGAGGTAGCGGGCGTTCGTGCGCTCCATGCACACTACGCGCGCATCGCTGCGCAGCCGCCAGTCCAGCTGACCGTAGCCCACGTCCACGGCGTAGACCTTTGCCGCGCCGTTTTGCAGCATGCAGTCGGTGAACCCGCCGGTGGAAGCGCCGATGTCGGCGCAGAGACAGCCGTCGAGCGTCAGTCCAAAGCTGTGCATCGCCTTTTCCAGCTTCAGTCCCCCGCGGCTGACGTAGCGCAGCGCGCTGCCGCGCACCTCAACCTTCGCGTCTGCGGGCACGCCGAAGCCCGCCTTGTCCACCTTCCGGTCGTTGACGTAGACGATGCCGCTCATGATGATGGCAAGCGCCTTCTGCCGCGTCTCTGCCAGGCCATGCTCGACCAGATAGACGTCCAATCTCTGCTTCGTCATGCGCGCACCACCTCCAGCGCTGTCTCCGCGATGGACGCGGCGTCAATATGGAACGCCGCACGCAGCTGCTTTGTGCTGCCGTGGGGCGGAAACTGCTTGCCGAGGTTGCACAGGTGCAACCGCTCAAGCGGGGTGCCTTCTTCGGTCAGTATGGCGGCAAGCCGCTGGCCGACACAGCCGACGCTGGCGCACTCCTCCGCGACGACCAGTTTTTTCGTCCCGGCAAAGGTGCGCCGCACGTCCCGGTCAAGGAAGGGCGAGATGCAGTTGACCTTGACGACGCGTGCCGAAACGCCCTGTGCAGCAAGCAGCTCCGCCGCGTCGAGCACGGGGGAAATCATGGTGCCGTAGGCACAGAGGGTCACGTCGTTACCCGCGCGCAACTCGGCAAAGACGCCTTCGCTGCGGTCCTCGTGGTAGCGCTCCTCGCCGCCGCGGGGATAGCGGATTGCCACGGGACCGTCCATTTCCAGGACGGCACGGCGCAGCATGCTGCGCAGCTCCGCAAAGCTTGCCGGGCAGAGCACCGTCATGTTGGGGATATCGGACAAAAACGTGGCGTCGAAGATGCCGTGGTGGGTTTCACCGTCCGCGCCGACCAGACCGGCGCGGTCCACGGCAAACACGGTGTGCAGGTTCAGCAGCGCCGTGTCGTGAATGAGCTGGTCATAGGCGCGCTGCAAAAACGTGGAATACACGGCGAACACCGGCACAAGCCCCTGCTTCGCCATGCCCGCCGCCATTGCCGCCGCCTGCGACTCCGCAATGCCAACGTCGAAAAAACGCTTCGGAAAGCGCTCGGCAAAGTCTGCGAGGCCCGTGCCGTCGCACATGGCGGCGGTGATGGCGCACACGCGCCGGTCCTCCCCGGCGAGGCGGCAGAGCTCCGCGCCGAAGACCGAGGCGAAGTTCTCCCCGCTGCCCTTGCACACGCCGCTGTCCACGTCGAACGGACCGACGCCGTGCCAACGGTTCGGCTCGCGCTCCGCAGGCGGATAGCCCTTGCCCTTGACCGTGCGCACGTGCAGCAGCACCGGGCAGTTGAGCTCCCTTGCCCAGCGCAACGTCTCCTCCAGCTGTGCCTCGTCGTGACCGTCCACGGGCCCGAGATAGGTGAAGCCCATGTCCTCAAACAGCGAGGCGCTGGGCAGCACCGCATCCTTCACGCTGTTTTTGATGCTGTGGTTGAGCGTATACAGCGCGCGTCCCGCCTTGGTTGCGCGCAGGACGCGCCGGTAGGCTTTTTTGAAGGCATAGTAGCCGGGCTTGTTGCGCAGCTTGGACAGATGCGCGGATATCGCGCCGACGTTGCGGGAGATGGACATGCCGTTGTCGTTGAGGACAACAATCATCGGCTCGCCCGATGCGCCCGCGTTGTTCAGCCCCTCGTAGGCAAGGCCGCCGGAGAGCGCGCCGTCTCCGATGAGGGCAAGCACCGCATAGTCCTCCCCCAGCAGGCTGCGCGCGCGCGCCATGCCCAGCGCCACGGACACGGAGTTGGAGGCGTGCCCGGCAATGAAGGCATCGTGCACGCTCTCGTTCGGCTTGGGAAAGCCGGACAGTCCGTTGTACTGACGCAGCGTCGGAAACTGCGCCGTGCGTCCCGTGAGCGCCTTGTGCGCATAGCACTGATGACCTACGTCAAAAACAAGGCGGTCCCGCGACGTGTCGAACACGCGATGAATTGCCACGGTAAGCTCCACAGCGCCGAGGTTGGAGGCGAGATGTCCCCCTGTCTTCGCGACGCTGTGGAGCAAAAAGCTGTGTAATTCATCACATAGATGCTTCGTTTGCTCTCCCGAGAGCGCCTTGACATCCTCCGGCGTGTGGATTTGCTCTAAAATCAAAGTGACACCTCTTTTATTTTCGTCCGATGTGGAATACGCGCAGCACCTTGGCCGCATGGTATACGACATTCTTGCTGCGTGTCATTGCAATCCGCTTGCCAATCGCCTTGCCGCCGATGGTCACGCCTGAAATCAGCGCCGTCACCGCAATGGAAATCAGAATGCTGCGGGTGTTGAACCCCGCCTGCAGCTTCGCCACAATGACTGCGGCGGTGGTGCCGCTGACGATGCCGCAGATGTCGCCCACCACGTCATTGCAGAAGCTCGACACCTTCTCGGCGTTGCGAATGAGATACAACGCCTCCTTCGCGCCCTTCTCCCTGTGCGACGCCATGGAATGAAACGGTTTGGCGTCCGCCGCAGTCACGGCGACGCCGATGACGTCGAACACAATGCCAAGGAAAATGAACGCCAGCAGCACGCAGACCGCCAGCGGATAGCCCGCGTCCTCCAGCGCAACGCCGGAGGCGAGACTCAGCGCCGCGGACAGCACCACGGAGAGAAGAAAAATGCGCAGAACCCAAGGGGCATAACTTCGCGGCTTTGCCTCTTCTTTTTTCATATGACCTCTCAAAACGACCGCCCGAAGGCGGCAGAATAACAGCAAAAAACTGAAGAGCGGCGGCAGAATAGAGTAATCCTACGGCTTTGGTCGGGTTGGCTTTCCCCGCGGTCCGCCTCCCGTTGCCGGTCAGGTGGTTCCCCTTTAAGGACCGTGCCGCGCCGTTGCCAACGCGCGATACCCGATTGCCACTTAGTCCGCACTGTAACCCCTACTCTGCCCCAAACGGACAGCCTAGGCGATTTCCGCCGCAGTCAAACCGTCTCTTAGCCTCTTTTGCAACGGCGGTTTCACGGAGCAATCGCCCTATCCCCTGGCCGGGGGATTTGGTTGTGTTCTCCGATTCGTCGCCGCCACGCAAGGCAGGCTACTCCGCGCACAGCGTTCACGGCGCTCGGGCCGGGTAGCACCGCAACGCGGGTTCTTAGCCCGCTCCGTACCAAGGTCGCTTACCAACAAGGGGAGTACGCCTGGCACGAGGGCGGGTCTCCACGGAAACAGGGTCGCGACCCCCATGCCATTAGGGGACGCCCGGAATCCGCAGGCTCCGCTTCTTCCGAGTTCGAAAGGCATAGCCTCCCTTCAGCACCCACCCCAAACTGGGCGTAAGCAGCAGGCACCAAAGGTTTCATAGTTGTGCCCTTTAAAGGATTTTTAGGCCCTTCTTAGGAGACGGCAGATCTGACTAGGATACTGCGCCGCTGTTCAGTTATCGCTTATTATATACAACTGAATCTGAATATTCAAGCCATTCCTGCATATTTACAAAAAGTTTCCATCTGTTCCCATCTTCCAATGAAACAATTTCATTGGAACGGCGCATGTTTTGTGCGCTGCAGAAAAAAGCCCTGCCCCCGCAAACCCGTGGAGGCAGGACGTTTTTTGCGCTGTGGGGTCATTCCGGCTGCTCGCCGCGGTGCTTTGCCTTGCAGATGAGCTGCGTCATGCTGCCCATCGGGCAGAAGCTGCACCAGGTCCGCGGGCGGTAGAGCGCCATCACGATGAGGCCGATGAGTGTGGAGGTCAGCATCAGGCTGTAGAAGCCGAAGCTGAACTGCGCGACCCAATCCGCTGTCGTGCCGGCGGTATACGCCCAGCCCCAGGGCACGCGGAAGGTCCAGAACAGCTTCACGACCTCCCGCAGCGACGACGCCCCGGCATAGACCAGGTAGGTCTGATGCACGATGTTGGCGAACATCGTGAGGAAGAACAGCAAAAACCCGTAGCGGAACCACTTCGACGACAGCCACGCGGGCGCGGGCTTCCCGCGCGAGCACTTCAGAGCGCGCGGCAGGACGGTGAACAACTGTCCCCTGCCGCAGAGGTGATTGCAGAAGAATTTGTCGCCGCCGAAGAGCGCCAGAAGCAGCGGCAGCAGAAAGTCAATCATGCCCAGCCAGGCAAACAGAATGTTGAAAAAGCCCAGCGTGAAGTAGAGAATGGACCAAATCCAGAGATAGTCGTACCATTTTTTGCTCTTTTTCATGCGTCCGCCTCCCTCAGCTTCATGTCGATGCAGTCGGCAGGACATGCTTTTTTGCATTTTCCGCAGCCGATGCAGCGCAGTGGGTCGACAAGGGCGAAGCAGCCCTTCCAGACCCGAATCGCGTCCCTGGGACACTCGTGGGTGCAGGCCCCGCAGGAGACGCAGCGCGTGCGCGCGACCTGCGCATAGAATTTAGATGCCATCGTTCCTCGCCGGGCGCCGCGCCCGGCGTCCTCCTCTCCTGTTGTTTCCGTTATTGTGGTTCAAACGGCGCTCAGCCGTAGGAATGCAGACCGGGCATGAGCATGTTGACGCCCGCAAAGGTGAACAGCACCACCGGCACGGCGATGATGGCATACCACGCCATCTTCACGCCGCTGCGCTTTGCGCGCAGCCGCAGGTGCAGATACACCGCATAGAGAATCCAGGTGATGAGCGCCCAGACCTCCTTCGGGTCCCAGGTCCAGAACGACGACCACGCCTGCTCCGCCCAGATGGCGCCGGTGAGGATGGTCACCGTCAGCAGGAGGAAGCCCAGCGCGATGAGCCGATACGCCAGGTAGTCCATCTGGTGGAGCTTCAGCTCGTCCGTGTCCTGCCGTCCGGACAGGACGACGTAGCGAAGCCCCGCGCCGCCTGCGAGCATGAACGACGAGTATGAGAACACCGCCGAGCCGATGTGGAACGCGAACCAGGACGAGCGCAGCGCGGGCATCAGCTCCGTGATTTCCATGGGCTGCAGCGCGGCATACGACAGGACGAGGAAGGCCATCGGCATTACCGCCACGGACAGCCACTCGGCGCGGTAACGCAGGCGCGCCACGCAGAGCATCACAGAGATGCCCCAGGAAAAGGCGGCGGAAAACTCGAACTGGTTGCTCAGCGGCAGGCGGTGCGCCGCAAGCCCGCGGAGCACGAGAAAGACCGTGTGCGCGGCAAGACCGGCGAGAAACAGCGCCCACGCCAGCCTGCCAAGCGCCTCGCGCTTGAAGACCGACGCGGCAAACTGCAGCACGGAGGCGGCGAAGTAGACAATCAAAATCCCAAAAAACAATGCGTTCATTCCTGTTTCTCCTTGTCCTTATTGTTCAGCAGCAGCGCAAGCTCCATGCGCATGCCCTCCGGCTTCGGTCCGCCGACGGCGTAACCCGCGGCGTCGGTCCGGACGAGAACGGGCTGCATGAAAAACGTGACGTACAGCCCGACGGTCATCAGCACGAACGCCGCAATCAGCAGCGCGTTGATGAGCGTGGGCGTGCGCTTGATGCGAAGGCCCGGGTACTCAATCGGGTCGTTGAAGCGGAACGTGAGCCCCCCCACCTGCACCGTGTCGCCCGGAAACGCCAGCGTCGGCGTATAGACGCCGTCGGAGGCGACCTGAACGCGATACACAGGGTCGTCATAGCTGCCCGTCGTGTTGGTGATGAGCGTCACGTTGCCGCTGGGGTCCTTGATGTAGCCGGGAAACAGCGCCTCATACCAGACGCCGTTGCGCCCGTCGGCGGAGAGGAAGACCGGCTCGGTCAGCGTGAAATCGTCCGCGCCGCCCTCGGCGTTCGTCACGGTCAGCGAGCCCGCCGTGCCGTAGGTCTGCTGGTAGACCTTGTACGCGCCGAAGCTTGCGGGCTCGTTGACGCTCACGCGCCGGCTGCCGCTCATCCTCCCGTCGCTGAGGAGAATGCGCAGCTCACTGGCATAGTCCAGCCGGCCGTTCTCATCCTCAATGGAAAAGGCGTCCACCGAAATCACCGTGCCGTCCGGCATGGTCAGCGACTCGCCGGGAAGGCAGGTCCGGTCGGTGACGGTGGGCAGATACAGCGCCGCCGCGCCCAGAAGCACCGTGAGCAGGATGGACAGATGCGTGATGAAGGTGCCCCAGCGTCCGAAGCCGTTCTTGTGCCAGACGGTCACGCCGCCGTCAAGGTGTTCCGCCTTACATCGTTTGGAAACCAGATAGGCGCGCAGCCGTTCTGACTCCTCGGGGGAGGTCTCCGCCTCGTTGGGCAGTTGCGCGGCGGCTGCAACGGCGTTCCGTCCGCCGCGCGCCACGACGCGCACGCGCACGACGGAGCAGAGCGTCAGGTTGAGACACAGCAGGGCGAGCAGCAGCGCGAAGTACCAACTGGAAAACACATGGTGCAGCCCGAGCATCAGCACGATGCCGTGGGCGGCACGGTACGTCTGCGCGTAATACGCGACCTCCCTGCCCTGCGGAATCAGCGTGCCGACCACGGAGAACGCCGCAATCAGTCCGAGCAGAATCAGCCCGAAGCGCATGGAGCGCAGGAACTGCCAGATTTTTTTCATAAAGCCCTCACAAAAACGGGACCCGCCCTCCGGAACGGTGGGCGGGCGACCCGCTTACGGTATGATATCAGGATTGCGTTTTGAACAGCAGCATTGCCTGGTTGCACAGTGCCTCTGCCTTGTCCAGGCACTCGTGCGTCAGCGCCGGGTTGTGCGCGCCCTCGGCGTTCTCCACGAACACGAAGTCCCAGTAGAACTGCGCGTCGCGGGCGATGGCGCGGATGGCGTTGAGCTCGTCCTCGGTATACGCACCGCTCGCAACCGCCGCGGCAAGGCGCTCGGTGAGGTACTGCAGCTCGTAGCCGATGGCGTAGGTGCGGCGCTCTGCCTCCTCCTGCACCGCGTGCACCTCGGAGACGAGATCCGCATGGCACTGGGCGCAGTTGTTGGCAATCAGCTCCGGGTCATCGAGCGGGCTGACGAGGTTGTGGCTGGGATAGGTCGTGCCGTCCGCCCGCGTTGCCTCGGGCATGTGGCAGTCGGCGCAGGTGAAGGTGTCGCGGTGCGGGCTGCCCTCGAGCAGGAAGGTTTCTATCTCAGGGTGCTGGACCTTAATCTGGCGCACACCGGTGCGCGGGTTCGTCCAGTCCGCAAAAGGCTGCCCGTCGACCATCAGGTTGTTAAAGAAGTCAAGGATGGCGTCCGGATGCATGGATTCGATGCTGTTGTGTCCGATTTTCGCCGCCTTGGTGACGGGGTCGAAGTAGTACTCGTTGTGGCACTGACCGCAGGCAAGCGTCGCCGCATCGATTTTGTCAAAGTCGTCGCCGACGGAGTCGGTGAGGTAGGTGTGCGTCACAACCACGGTGCCGGGGGTGTTGGCGTGGCAGTTGTAGCAACTGATGCCCTCGTTGATCTGCTGCTGCACGTCCTCAAACGCCAGACGGTACGCCTCGTCGCCCATCTCGTTGACCATGTTGGTGAACTGCGGGGTCTTGCAGGTGAAGCAGTTGGCGAGCGCGTGGGGGCGTCCGGTTTCCAGCAGGTCGTCCACGTCGTAGTAGTGACCGCGGGCGCTGGAATAGGAGATGGCGAAGCCGTAGCCCTCGTAGAGGGTGCGCAGCATCGGATAATCCTCGAGATAGTCGGTGACCTCGTCGCTCTCGCGGGTCTGCATCCAGCTTTCGTAGATTTCGGGATACTCGTCCTGCCAGTCGGCGGCGGTCATGACGACGACGCCGGAGTGCGTCTGCACCTTTTCCGCCACGGCGTTGACCTTGATGACGGCGTGCTCCACCGCTTCGACGGAGGCGACGGCGCCCTCATACAGCGGCGCGATGTCATAGGCCTTGCTCTCGTCGAGATAGGGCTTCGCCGCCTCAACGGCGCGCAGCACACAGGTGGTCACCGCATCGCAGCTAATGGTCGCGCCGGACACGGCGTCCACCCCGCCGTCAATCTGCGCGGCGTCCTTGCCGAGGAACTGGAAGAGGAAGTAATCCTGTTCAATCAGGTCGCCCTTGCCGGGGGTCTCCTGATGCTTGGCGGGGTCGATGTAGATGCCGGCGACCTGTCCGCTGTGCGCGACGCCAACCTGCACCTGAATGTCGCCGTTGCGGCCCTTGCCGGTGACATAGACCACCGCGCCGGCGTCAGAGGTGTAGAGCTCGTCCACGCCCTCGGGCGCGGGGCTGACCGCTTCCTTCGTCGTCGCGCCGGGCAGCACGCCGCCGAACTGCGTGTCCTCCGGAAGGTCAAGCTCCGGCGAGGGCGAGACCAGCTTCTGCAGGAAGTAGCCGGAGCTGTTCACCGCAGAAACAACGGAGGCGGAGCTGATGGTCGCGCCGGACACGGCGTCCACCGTCTCCTTGAGCTTCAGCGGCACGGCGAGACCGGCAAACTGGTCAAGGAAGGCGGGCTCCTGCACGCGCGAGCCGAGACCCGGCGTCTCTTTGAACTTCTGCCCGCCGGGCTGCACGGCAAGGATATTGCCCTCGAGGTCAAAGCCCGTGAGCACCTCGACGGGGCCCTGGCAGCCGGTGACCGTCAGTTGTGTGACGTAGCCAATCAGCTCGCCGTTGCTGTAGGCCTCGTAGCAGGCGTCCACGCTGCTGTCCTCGCCCAGCTCGACGCTGCGGAATTCGTCGGCCGCGGCAAAGACCGCCTGGCGGTCACGCACCGCCTGACGCTCTGCGTTCTCGGCAATTCTGTCGCGCGTCATCAGGTCCACCCCGCCAAGCAATGCGGCGACGATGACGCCGATGAGCGTCAGAACCAGCCAGGAGGGTAGCTTGTTTTTCATTTCGTTGCACCTCTTCAGACATCATCGTTTCCCATTTCAAACATGCATAGCTACATGTCTATATATCATAGCATACCCGTTTGCTTCTTGCAAGAGGATTCTCAAAATCATTTCAGAAACTGGCGGCGTGCGGGTGTACGGACGGCGCGGCAGGTCAATGCTTCCGCGCGCTTTGGACGACCATACCGGTGAGCGCAAAGAGCGCAACCACGTTCGGCAGCACCATGAAGTTGTTGAGCAGGTCCTGCAGGTCCCAGACGAAGTCGCTGGAGAACACCGTGCCGAGGAACACGAACGAGAGCGCGATGACGTTGTAGACCGCGGCGGCGCGCTTGGGATGCTTGCCGCCGAAGAGATACACGGCGTTGATTCTGCCGAACAGGTTCCAGCTCAGAATCGTGGAAAAGGCGAAAAACAGCAGACAGATTGCCACGAACATTGCGCCGAAGCTGCCGAACACGGTGCCAAACGCGGTCTGGGCAAGGTTGTTTTTGCCCAGTTGCTCCGTCACCGCGCCGCTGTAGCCGCCGGCAAGCGGGCCGTCGGCGGTGTAGAGTGTGGAGATGATGACCAGCGCGTTGAGCGTCAGCACGACAAAGGTGTCGATGAACACGCCGACCATGGCGACGACGCCCTGCTCATGCGCGGTTTTGACGTTCGCCTGCGCGTGGGCGTGCGGTGTGGAGCCCATGCCCGCCTCGTTGGAGAATAGGCCGCGCTTTGCGCCCTGGGTCACCGCCAGCTTGATGGCCGTGCCAAAGCCGCCGCCGAGAATCGCCTGCGGCTGGAAGGCGTAGCGGAAAATCATGCCGACCGTGGCGGGCAGATAGCGAACGCGCGCCACAAGCACCACCAGACCGCCGAGCAGGAACACCGCCGCCATCAGCGGGACAATCTTCTCGGTCACCGCGGCAAGACGCTGTACGCCGCCGAGGAAAATCACCGCACAGACCGCCACCAGCACGATGCCGACCACCCAGGCGGGAATGCCGAAGGCGCTTTCCAGATTGCCGCCGATGGAGTTGGACTGCACCATGCAGCCCATGAAGCCGAGCGCGAGGATGATTGCAACGGCGAAGAAGCCGGCGAGGAATTTCCCGAAGCCGCCCCGGAACGCCGTGGTGATGTAATACACGGGTCCGCCGTGGATTTCGCCGTCCGCTCCGGTTCTGCGCGTCTGCACCGCAAGCGTCGCCTCGGCGTAGATGGTCGCCATGCCGAGGAAGGCAATGAGCCACATCCAGAAGATTGCGCCGGGACCGCCGGTCAGAATCGCGCCGGACGCGCCGACGATGTTGCCCGTGCCGACCTGCGCGGCAATGGCGGTGGCGAGCGCCTGAAAGGAGCTCATGCCGCTGTTCTGCTTCTCGCCGAAGAGGCGGATGCTGCCGAAGGTGCGGCGCAGACCCTCGCCGAAGCAGCGAATCTGCACGAAGCGCGTGCGCAGCGAGTACCAGAGCCCGATGCCGATGAGCAGGAACACCAGCAGATTGCCGATGCCGCTGTCCAGCGAGGATACGACGGGGTAAAGCGTGGATTCCAGGGTGTGCATGGGTTTCATTCTCCTTTGTTTGCTGACAGAAAACGGACCGCGGAAAAGAGTCCGCGGTCCGGTCAGGTCAAAAGAGACGACGGCGCAGCGCAGAGACGCCGTGTCGAATCGTCAATTTCTCTGTCCTTTTGCCTGAGAGATTCACGCCTGCGCGCTTTCACCTTCGGCACCCGCGGTGCGGGCTTCTCCAGAGTCACATCCACGCACAGTCCTCTCCCCTTTCGGGTCGCCTGAGAGTTTCGCTCCTTCGGCAAGCCGTATGCTTCGGCTTTTTCCTGTGCGCTTCATCTGTCAATATTGAATTGCAGGAGGCACTATAGCACGTTTGGGCTGTGTTTGTCAAGTTCAATCCGGCGGAACGCACCAATAAAAATGACCGCCCGTTTGGGCGGTCATTTGACAGGACGGTGCGTGGTGGCTGCGCATCAGGCGTGGTGGCTCTTGGCGTGAGACGGCGTGACATAGCGGCCGTTCTCCTTCTTGACCAGCTTGCCCTCAGCGACCAGCTCGTTCGGGCTGTAGATGTCGTTGATGTTCCAGCAGCCGGGGGTCGGGACCACGATGTTCTCCATAATCGCCTCGACCAGGAAGGGCTTGCCCGCCTTGTTGGCGGCGACGGCCTGCTCCATGGCGGGCTTGAACTCCGCCGCGCTGGTGACGCGGATGGCGTCCACGCCGTAGGCCTTGGCAACGTCTGCCCAGTTGGGGCTGTACGCCTCGCCATTGGGGGTGTGGAACACGGTGCCGAACTTGGTGCCGTAGTTGGCGTTCTCAAGACCCGCGATGGTGCCGAAGGCCTGGTTGTTCATGACGACCCAGGTGCAGGCGATGCCCTGCTCGACTGCGGTGGCAAGGCAGGTCGGGTTGACGCCGAAGCCGCCGTCGCCGGTGAGCGTCAGGCAGATCTTGTCGGGGGCAGCCAGCTTGCCGCCGAGCACGGCGGAGGCGCCGAAGCCCATCGTGGCAAGACCGGAGGAGTGATGGATGGTACCGGGCACGGTGATGTCGAACTGCTGGGCAACGCCGTTCTTGTTCCAGCCCACGTCGGTGAAGATGTGCGCGTCCTCGGGGATGGTCGCCTTCACGTCGCGCAGGATGCGCTGCGGCGTCATCGGGAAGCGGTCATCGGTGGAAATCGCCTCGTTGGACTGCTTGAACGCCGCCTTTGCCGCGGCAATCTTCTCGCGCAGACCCTCGCGCTTGATGCCGTTCGGGCAGAGCTTCTTCGCCTCGTCGAGAATCTGGGCGAGCGCCAGCTTCAGGTCGGCGACGGCGCCGATTTCCACGGGATAGTTGCGCCCGATTTCGGTGGGGTCAATGTCAATCTGCAGGAAGGTGGTGGTCTGCGGGTCGAAGGTCACGCCCTGATACCAGCTGGAGCTGTCCGCCTCGGCGAAGCGGGTGCCGAGACCGAGGATGACGTCGGCGTTGAGCGTGAAGCTGTGGGTGCTCTCCAGGCCCCAGAAGCCGGTCTGACCAATCATCAGCGGGTGCAGGTCGGACAGGCAGCCCTGGCCCATCAGCGTGCGGGAGACGGGGATGTCGAGGAACTCCGCCAGCGCCGCCAGCTCGTCGCTCGCCTTGGCAAGCAGAATGCCGCCGCCGGCGTGCAGCACGGGCGCCTTCGCCTCGACCAGCTTCTTTGCGATGGCTTTTGCCGCCGCGGGGTCGAGCGCGGGCTTGCAGGTGAAGTGGCTGTCATGCTTGGTGCGCTCCCACAGGTCCTCCTCGACCTCGCGGGAGAACATGTCCATCGGCATGTCAATCAGGACGGGACCGGGACGACCGGACTCGGCAAGACGGAACGCCTTGTCCATGATGTCGGGCAGGGACTCGGCGTCGTCCACGCGCCAGCAACGCTTGCAGACGGGCTCGAGCACCTTGTACTGCGTCGCGTCGCCGTGCATGTTGACCTCCTGGTGGGGATGCTTGCCGAAGTAGTAGCTCGGCACGTCGCCGGCGATGACGACCATGGGGATGGAGTCGAACGCGGCGTTGGCAACGCCGGTAAGCACGTTGGTGATGCCAGGCCCGAGGTGGCACATGCACACGCTCGCCTTGCCGGTCACGCGGGCATAGCCGTCCGCGGCGGTGGAGGCGACGGCCTCGTGGCGGTTGGAGATGTACTTGACCTTCTCGCTGCGGGAGAGCGCATCGAGCATGCCAATGACGGTGTGACCGCACAGACCGAACACGTACTTGACGTCGCGGCGCTCCAGATAATCGACCATCAGGTCGGAAACAAGTTTCTTAGCCATAGTTGTTCCTCCTAAATTATATTGAATGCGACCCGGCATCGCAAGGACCGTGCGGTGCCGGACCCGCTGCGGGTTCAGTCAATGCCGTTGGCCTTGAAATACGCCTTGGCGGTCTCGAGGCAGCGGGCGGCGTGACCGGCCTGACCGCGCGCCTCAATCTCCTTGAGGTTCGGCAGCTCGATGGACAGCGGAATCTCCGGCATCGCCTTGACCATGCCCGCGATGTCCATGCAGCCCTCGCCCGGATAGAAGCGCGCCTCGCGCGCGGTGTAGAGCATCAGGTCATCCTTGATGTTGTCCAGCACGGGGTCGCCGTCGGGACCGGCAGGACCGTCGCAGAGGTGGATGAAATTGAAGTACTTGCGCGGCGTACGGGCAAGCTCCTTCGCGGTCACGCCCGCGCGCCCGGCGTGGAGCGTGTCGACCATGACGAAAACGTTGTCGCGACCGAGGTCATCGACGAGGGTGATGTCCTCCTGCAGGTTGCGCACGCCCGCCCAGGGCAGGAACTCGATGTTGAACTTCAGACCAAACTCCGCCGCATAGTCCGCGACCTTGCCGGCGGTGTCGGTGTACCACGCCTTGTCACGGCTCCACACGCTGCCCAAAACGTCGGTTGCGCCCAGCTTCGCCGCCGCCTCAAACGCGGGACGATACTCCTCAATGTCGAGGTCGGGACGGATGCGCGCCAGCTCGATGTCCATCAGCGGCATGTCGTACTCCTTGAGCGCCTTTTTGATGGCGTCAAAGAGCGCGGCGTCCTTCTGCGGCAGGAACTCCGGCTCACCGGGCAGATGCATCGGAATCGTGCGCAGGCTGACGAAGTCGTAGCCCGCTTCCTTGGCAATCTTAATCTGGTTGACGGGGTCAACGCCGGGAATGGTCAGGTACGCGAGAGAAAACTTTCTTGCCATGGTGTGTCACTCCTTATCCATTTTTGTCATTGATACAGACATCCATACGCTCACCGAAGGAGCGCAGCATACGCTGGGCGCATGGATTTCCGTACAAAACGACTGAAATGCGAGCGTTTTTCGGAATTTTGGGCGCAAAAGCGGCGAGGCGAGAAGCCTCGCCGCTTTTGTGCGTTGTTGATGCGGTTGTGAGCGCGCGTGAATCAGCCGAGGGCCGCCGTCAGCTTGCTGCCAAGACCGTTGGTGTCGCCGTCAATCTTGGTGTAGAGGTTCTTCACGCCGTCCAGACCGAGGATGGTGTCGAAGAAGTCGGCAGGATACTCGATGATGGTCATGCCGCCGTCCTCAAGAACCTTCTTGTTGTCGGCGTCGATGCTCTCAAGCTGGGGACGCATGTAGGCGATGGCGTCGGTGACGGCCTGCTCAAGCGCTTCCTGATAGGCGGGGTCAAGCGCATCCCAGGCGTCCTTGCTGATGCAAATCTGGTTGCAGTACAGGATGTGGTTGGTGCAGGCGAGGTACTTCTGAACCTCCTGGAAGCTGGCGCCCACGCAGGTGTCAGCCGCGTTCTCCTGCGCATCGATGGCGCCGGACTGCAGGGAGAAGTAGACCTCGGCCCAGGCAAGCGGAGTCGGCTGGGCGCCGATGGCCTGCCAGAACGCCATGTGGTTCGCGTTTTCCATCGTGCGAATCTGCAGGCCGGCGAAATCAGCCAGCGTGGACAGGTCCTTGTTCGCGGTGGTCAGACGGTAGGTGGCGTTCTGCAGGAAGCCCAGCAGGTGCAGCTTCTGCGCCTCGTAGGCAGCGCCCATCGCCTGGGTGAACTCGTTGTCGCCGTTGAGGACCTCGTCAATCTTGTCGCCGTCATACTTGGCGAAGACCATCGGCAGGTCGAACACCGCCATCTCGGGGATGAAGGAGACGGTCGGAGCGGTCTGGCAGACGACGAGCTGAATCTCGTTGTTCTGCATCTGACGGATCAGGTCGGCGTCGCCGCCGAGGTCGCCGTTGGGATGGTAGTCGATGGTCAGCTGACCGCCGGTGATTTCCTCCACGCGGGAAGCGACGTACTCACCGAAAATCTGGCCGGCGGCACCCTTGCCGGTGGAGTCCGCGCCAATCAGCTCGACGGGGTCAAGCGCGGCGTAGGCGTCGGCATCGCCCGCGGGGGCAGCGCCGCTCTGGGCAGGTGCGGAGCTGCTCTCGCTGCTGGTGGAGCTGCTGCCGCCACCGCAGGCAACGAGCGCCAGTGTCATGACAAGCGCCAGGACGATTGCAAGAAACTTTTTCATGATACGTTTTTCCTCCAATTTGTTTTGTTTATTTTTGTTTACGCCCTTGCGGGCGATGAACAACGAATCAGCTCACAAGAGCCGTGGAGAACCAGGGTATGTAGGTGATGAGCAGCAGCGCCACCAGGAATGCGATGATGAACGGAACTGCCTTTCTCGCCACCGCCATGGGCTGCTCGTCGCCGATGTTGCCCGCGACGAAGAGGTCGAGGCCGAAGGGCGGCGTGGCAAGGCCGATGGACAGGCAGCAAACGAGGATGACGCCGAAGTGAACCTCATTGACGCCGAGCTCCTGCACGGCAGGCAGCAGCACGGGCGCGAGGATGATGATGGCAGGACCGGTGTCCATGACCATGCCGAGAATCAGGAAGATGACCACCAGCACCGTCAGCACCGTCCAACTGGAGTGGAAGTTGCCGGTGATGAACGCCGTGACCGCCTTGGTCGCCTTGGTCAGCGAGAGCACGCGGCCAAACGCCGTGGCGAACGCCAGCACGAAGGCGAGACCGCCGTAGGTCTTGACGGACGCGCAGAGCATCGGAATGAGGTCGGAGAGGTGAATGGATTTGTAGATGAACAGGGAGACAATCAGCGCATAGAACACGGAGATGACCGCAGCCTCGGTCGGAGTGACGTAACCGGCATAGATGCCGCCGAGCACGATGATCGGGCAAAGCAGCGCCCAGAAGCTCTCCTTGAACACGGGCCAGAGACCGTTGGCGTGCAGCTCGTTCATCTTCTGGTCAATGAGCTTGCGGTCCTCGCCCTTGGTGATGCAGTAGAACACCGCATACGCCATCAGGAACACGCCGATGAGGATGCCGGGGAAAATGCCGCCGAGGAACAGCGCGCCCGTGGAGACGCCCGTTGCCAGCGAGTAGAGCACGAAGGGGATGGACGGCGGGATGATGACGCCCAAACCGCCCGCAACGGCAATCAAGCCGGCGCTCCATTTCTTTTCATAGCCCAGAGAGACCATGAACGGGATGCACATGGAGCCGACCGCCGCGGTGGTCGCCGGACCGGAGCCGGAGATTGCACCGTAGAACAGGCAGGTGATGATGACCGCGCAGGGGATGCCGCCGGGAATGCGGCCGATGAAGTACGCGAAGAAGTTGAACAGCTTCTTGGAGATGCCGCCCTCCGCCATGATGACGCCGCCGAGGATGAACAGCGGCACGGCGAGAATCGGCGTGGAGTTTGCGCCGGAGAAGGTGTTGTTGAGCACCTGGGTGATGGTGCCGCCCTTCCCCATCAGCAGAATCGGCGCGAGGGAGCCGAGGACCATGGACGTGCCGATGGGAATCGACACGGCGATGCCGACGAGAAATACAACGAATACCAGTAACGCTGCGCTTGCCATTATGCCTCGCCTCCTTCCGCTCTCTTGCCGGCCTCAGCCTCTTCGGCGGCTTCGGCCATGGTCTGCTCCAGCGTGGTAAGTTCTTTTTCTTTGAAGTGCATGACGTGGACAATCGCCATCTGCACGCCGCGCACCGCGCCAAGGCCAAAGCCGACGAGCATGATTGCGTAGATAATCCACATCGGCCAGAGCATGGCGGGCGACGCCTCGCCGCTGACCTTGATGCCGTTGACAACCTGAATCGCGTTGACGAACAGAATCGCCATGACGGCTGCGTTGATGAGGTCGATGAGGATGTTGACGCTCTTGCGGACTGCCTGCGGCAGCATGTCAACCAGCACGTTCACGCGCAGCATGCTGCCCTTGCGAATGGTATACGGCAGGGAGAGAAACACGCTCCAAATCCAGCAGAAGCGGCAGAATTCCTCCGGCCAGGTCAGCGCGTCAACAAAGGACAGGTTGCGGAAGATGACCTGGACCAGTTCGACGCAGGAGATGAGCACCAGGATAACGACGAGGAAAAATTCCTCGAAATGCTCATCCAGCCATTTCAGGACTTTCAAAATACTTCCTCCATTCTGTTTTATTACGCTCTTGGACGGCAGCGGGGTTTACTTCTGCTCCTCCATGATCGTCATGAGTTCCTTGCGCATCGCATCGAGCGGCGCGCACTGACCGCCGGTCCAGAGCTGAATCTGGCGCAGTCCCTGATAGAGCGACATGTCAAGACCGTTGATGGTCTTGCAGCCGACTTCCTTCGCCTCGCGCAGGAAGCGGGTCTCGGGGGGATTGTAGGTCGCGTCGAAGCAGACGTGCTCGGGCTTGAGGTATTTCTTGTCCACGCAGGTCGTGTCTTCCTTGCCGCGCATGCCGGCGCCGGAGAGGTTGAGGATGATGTCGGTCTCGTCAAGAGCCTTGGCGATGGCCTCTTCATTTGCCGCGCGGACGGGGACGCAGACGCCGGGATAGAACTTGTTCAGCTCTGCGGAAAGCTCCTCGCAGGCACCGGAGCGGGAGCAGATGTAGATGCGCTTGGCACCGGCGTTTGCCAGCTCAAAGCAGACGCTGCGGCCCGTACCGCCTGCGCCGAAGGAGAACATGGTCTTGCCCTTGAGCTCGCCCAGCTCCTCCTTGAGGGAGCGCAGCGCGCCGTAACCGTCGGTATTGTAGCCAATGAGGCGGCCCTCAGCGGTCTTGACGACGGTGTTGCTCGAACCCATCTTCTTGCACAGAGGGTCGAAATCATCGAGATAGCGCATAACTTCAACCTTGTTCGGCTTGGTCACCGCCGCACCGGCGAAGGCGGGCATGTAGCGCACGGCGTTGATGGCGTCGCTCAGGTGGTCGTTGCCGACCTCGGTGTAGAAATACACCATGTTGTAATTGGCCGATTCATACCCGGCGTTCTGCATGCGAGCCGCGAAGGACTGGCTCAGAGGCGTTCCGATTAAGGTAATAAATCTGGTGTTGATGTCGATGTTCATAGGGCTCCTCCTGTTCTAATTTATGAAAAACTAATGAAGTTTCTCTGTTTGCATTCTGATTTTATTGGTAATCCGTTCAAATGTCCAATGTTATCTTTTCACGCATTGATTGAAAAAAATCATAGGAAACGAGGGCCTTCCGTTTCTTTCTGTTTCCTACAAATTCGCTTTCTCATTTTCGTAAAAAACTTACAAAAAAACAGGGCATCCTGCTATCAGGCGAGCGAAAAGACCGCTTTCTATCGCATGATTGATTTTCTCTATCACGCGAAAGGGCGCGCCACGCAGCAAAAAAGCGTTGCACGAACGTCATTGTTTCGTCGGCTCAATCCGGTGACCCCGGCTCCGAGAGCGCCGCGAGCACCTCCCCCGTCTCTGCGTCAATCCGGTAGTGGTAGTCCCGCTGCGCGGTTTCAAATTCGATTTCATACCACGCCTTACCCGCCTTGGTTTCCAGGTCAATGTCCGTGTCCGCCGCATCCTCCTGCGAAAGGCCGGCGTCCGAAAGCGCAATGCCCAGCGCCTCCTCCCCGCTGAGGTAATTCTGCCGGAACTGCTCAATCAGGTACCATGCGACGACAATCTCAATCAGGATGAGGATGACCAGCGCGCCGGTCACCACCTTGTAGTTTTTCTTCAGCCATTCCATGTCCATCTGCCTCCTTTCGCTTCAGCATACTGCCGACGCCTCAAAAAAGCAAGGAAAAATGACCGTATGCGTGTGAAACCGCCATAGAAAACCTGTCTGAGCCGATAGGCTTTCTCAATCCGCAAACGATTGACTTTCGGGGACCAAAAGGACTACTATTGAGAAAACGCTGAAAGGAAGTCATTTGTCATGTCTGCTGAAAAGAAACTCTGCTATGCCTGCAACACCGAGCTGACGCTTGTCTCCGCCTCCTTCCCGATGGGCAGCACCTTTGCCCATGAGCGCTTCCACGCCGATATCTACCGTTGCCCGCAGTGCGGCCGCGTTGAGTTGTTCGCCGCGGAGATGGAGGAAAACGTTATCTGCCCGGTGTGCGGGGCCTCCCACAGTCCCAAAGAAAAATGCCCTGTCTGCGCCATCAACGCCGCCTTTTCCAACCACGCGGCACAGTAACACCGGTTTCCGTCTCTTTTCCTTTATAATAAGGGCCTCCTTCCCCACTGCGGCATCCGCAGTGGCAGGAGGTCCTTTTTCCGTCCGTTCGCCGCGGCAGGCGGAAGGTTTTCCTTGTGTTTCAAGTTTCGTTGTGCTAAAGTGAATCTGTCTGTATGCCCCTCTGTCGCGCGGTTATGAGCAGTTGCGACATATTCCGTTATGATTTGGAGAAAAGCACTATGGATACACACAAAAAAACCCTGAGCCGAAGCATCGCGCTTGGCTGTGTCCTGTTCACGGTGATTCTTTGTCTGACTCTGAGTTTTTTGAACTACTACACCCTGAGAAAAGCCCTGCGGGAGCGCTATCATTCCCAGATTACGGACCTGCTGCGCTATGTGGACCGTCACATCGACGATACGGACCTCAGACGCTGCACCGAAACCGGCGTTGAGAGCGACGCTTACCGCGAATTGCTGCGATTTATGGACGGGATTATGGACGATTTCAGTGTCCACTACCTCTATGCAATCAAGCCCGTCAGTCTCAGTGAGACACACAACGTCATGGTCATCCTCAGCGCCGAGGACTATCACAACCGCTATGAGGACACGGAGGGCAACCTGTATCTCGGCTGGGTCTCGGACGATGAGTACGACATTGAGACGGTGCGCAAGCTCTATGAGATTATGGCGCAGGACGACATCGTGTTCTTTATCGAAAAGACCGAGTGGGGCACCGACTACACGGGCGCTCTGCCGCTGCGGGACGACAGCGGCGCGTGCTACGGCATTCTTTGCGTGGACATCGACGTCACGGCGATGTTTGACGAGCTGACGCGTAACGCCCTGAACAACTCCGGCGTCGTCGTGCTGCTCGGGCTACTCTATACCGTTGCATTTATGCTGTGGTCACGAAGGAACATCACGGCGCCGGTTCAGGATCTGGAAAAGGGCGTGGTGGATTTCGCCGGCAGAAGCCATGGTCAGCGCAGCGTGGACGCGCTGAAATTTGAGGCGCCCGTTATCCGCACGGACAACGAGGTGAAGTCCCTTGCCAGAGCCATTACCCAGATGACGGAGGATATGCAGGACTACGTTCGGGAGGTCCTGTCGGCTGAGGCGACCTCCCGTGACATGAAGAAGCTGGCGGACGCCATGAGCACACTGGCGACGGTTGACCCGCTGACCGGCAGCGGCAACCTGACGGCATGCATGCGCGAAGAGGAGGCAATCAACCGTCAGATTGCCGAGGACCCGAGCGGCGTGGACTTCGCCCTTGCCATGATTGACATCAACTGCATGAAGTACATCAACGACGGCTTCGGACATGAAAAGGGCGACGCGGCGCTGCGCTGTCTTGCCGAAACGGCAACGCGGGCATTCCCCCATTCGCAGGTCTTTCGCATCGGGGGAGACGAGTTCATCGTTATTCTGCGTAAACAGGACTGCCGGGACGCCGAACAGCTTCAGGAGCGCTTCCACGCCGAGACCTCCTGGCCGAAAAACGACGAGCCTTGGGTCAAACTCTCCGCTTCCATCGGCGTGGCACACTACACCCCGGGAAGAGACCACAGCATGGACGACGTGCTCAAGCGTGCCGACCAGGCCATGTACGATATGAAACAGGCGATGCACGCGGCATGGGAGCGCTGAGGCGCACGCCGCCGTGACAGAGAACCTGCACAAGACTGCCTGCTTTGAACATTCGTGCCGGAGCAGGCAGTCATCACAATGAAACGGAGGAACAGGATGGAAAAGCGGCTGGTGATTGGAATCCTTGCCCACGTGGACGCGGGCAAAACCACGCTGAGTGAGGCGTTGCTCTACACCGCGGGGGCACGGCGCACGCTCGGGCGCGTGGACCACGGGGATGCCTTTCTGGACACGGACGCCATCGAGCGCGAGCGCGGCATCACAATCTTCGGAAAAACCGCGCTGTTTTCCGTAAAGGATGTTCACATTACACTGGTAGATACACCAGGTCATGTGGACTTCTCCTCCGAGACGGAGCGCACACTCGGCGTGTTGGACTGCGCGATTCTGGTCATCAGCGGCACCGACGGCGTGCAGAGCCACACGCGCACCCTTGCGCGCCTGCTCGAGCGCTACCGCGTGCCCGTGCTGGTGTTCGTCAACAAGCTCGACCTCGCGGGCGCGGACCGGGAGCGCCTGCTCGCGGAGCTTTCGGACGCGCTGCCCGGCTGCGTGGACTTTGCCGCGCCGGAGCGCGACGAGAACGCCGCCATGACCGACGAGGCGGCGCTGGAGGAGTATCTCACGCGCGGCGCGCTGAGCGACGACACGCTTTGCGCACTGGTTCGCAAGCGCCTGCTCTTCCCCGTGTTCTTCGGCTCGGCGCTCAAGCTGCAGGGCATTGACGCCTTGCTCGACGCGCTCTCCCGCTTCGCGCCCGCGGCAGTGGACGAGGGTGCATTTGGCGCGCGCGTCTTCAAAATCAGCCGCGATGCGCAGGGCGCACGCCTGACCTGGCTGCGCGTTACGGGAGGAGCGCTGCGCGCGCGCACGGCAATCCGCTACGCCGTCGGCGGTGTGAGCTATGAGGAAAAGGCAGACCAGCTCCGTCTCTACTCCGGCGAGCGCTTTGTCCCCGCGGACGAGCTGACGGCGGGCATGGTCGCCGCGGTGACCGGCTTGACCCACACCCGCCCCGGTCAGGCGCTGGGCGCGGCGCTGCCGACGGAGGAGCCGACGCTTGAACCGGTGCTGACCTATCAGCTCATGCTGCCGGAGGGCGTCGATGCGCATGCCGCGCTGCCGCGGCTGCGCGAGCTGGAGGACGAGGACCCCATGCTGCACCTCGTCTGGGACGAGCGCCTGCGCGAGCTGCACGTCCGATTGATGGGTCCGATTCAGCTGGAGATTCTGCAGCGGCTCATCCATGACCGCTTCGGCTGGGACGTGCGCTTCGGCGCGGGCAGCATCGTCTACCGCGAGACCATCGCCGCGCCCGTCATCGGGCGGGGACATTTTGAGCCGTTGCGCCACTATGCGGAGGTGCACCTGCTGCTCTCGCCCCTGCCCCGCGGCAGCGGCGTCCGCTTTGCCTCGGCGCTGGGCACGGACGCCCTTGCGCTGAACTGGCAGCGCCTCATTGCCACGCACGTGTTCGAGTGCGCGCACCTTGGCACGCTGGTCGGCGCACCTGTAACAGATATTTCCTTTACACTCGTTGCGGGGCGTGCCCACCTGAAGCATACGGAGGGCGGCGACTTCCGCCAGGCGACCTACCGCGCCATCCGCCAGGGGCTGATGAAGGCAGAGGGCGTGCTGCTCGAGCCGCATTACGACTTTCGCATGGAGCTTCCGCCGGAGTGTCTTGGACGCGCGATTGCGGACGTACAGGGCATGGGCGGCGAAACCGACCCGCCGGACACGGCGGGCACGCTGACGCTGCTGACCGGTCACGCGCCGGTGGCGGGGCTGCGGAGCTACGCCCAGACACTCTCGGTCTACACCCGCGGCGCGGGGCGCCTGTCCTGCGCGCTGCGCGGCTATGAGCCCTGCACCGACGCGCGCGCTGTCATCGACGCCGTCGGCTATGACGCGCAGCACGACACGGAGCACCCGGCGGACTCGGTGTTCTGCACGCACGGCGCGGGCGTGACGGTGCCCTGGCAGGAATCGGACGCGTGGATGCACTGCGAAAGCGCGCTGCAGCCCGACGCCCCGGCGGAGGAGGACCCGCCGGAGCAGACGCGGCATACGGGCAGCGTCCATGCGGATGAGAGCGAGCTGCAGGCAATCTTCGAGCGGACCTACGGAAAAGTCGAGCGCCACGCCTTTGCGCCGACAAAGCCGCCGGCGCGCCTGCCCCTGAGCGACGCGAAGTACAGCGTCGCGCTGCGCAACGACCCGGAATACCTGCTGGTGGACGGCTACAACGTCATATTCGCCTGGGAGGAGCTCAAGCGCCTTGCCTCGGTGGATATCTCCGACGCGCGCGCCGCGCTCACCGGCGTGCTGTCCAACTATCAGGCGTTTCGGGACAGCCGCGTCATTCTGGTCTTTGACGCGTACAAGGTCAAGGGCAACCCCGGCTCCGTGGAAACGGTGGACGGCGTGAAGGTCGTCTACACGAAGGAGGCGCAGACCGCCGACGCCTACATCGAGCGTGCGACCTATGAGCTGCGCAAGGAGCGGCGCGTGCGCGTGGCGACGAGCGACAGCTTGGAGCAGGTGATTATCCTTGGTCACGGGGCAACGCGCATCTCCGCCGCGGCGTTTCACGCGGAGGTGGAGGCGGCCAACGGCGAGATTGCCGCGCTGGTCGAGCGCTGCAACGAGCGCAACCGGCTGAGCAACCGCCTCGAACACGTTGCGCACATCAGCGAGTGAGCGGCTCTGCGCCGGATTGTTTACACTTTTTTCATTGATTTTATTCCAATCTCTATTATAATAATCATTTATACTTTTTCTATAAAGGAGGCTGCGTATGCTCAAACGACTGGCGCAGTGTGTGCGCGAGTACAAAGCGCCTGCGCTGCTGACGCTGCTGTTCATCGTCGGCGAGGCGGTGATTGAAGCAATCATCCCCTTCCTGACCGCGCGGCTGGTCAACGAAATCAAGGGCGGCGTGGACATGGGGGAGCTGCTGCGTCTTGGCGCGGTGCTGGTGCTGCTGGCGCTCTCGTCCCTTGCCTGCGGCGGTCTGGCAGGCTTCACATCTGCGCGGGCGGCGTCCGGTTTTGCCAAGAATGTCCGCCACGACCTGTTTCACAAGGTGCAGGAGTTTTCCTTTGAGAACATCGACCGGTTCTCCTCCTCATCGCTCGTCACGCGCATGACCACCGACATCAACAACGTGCAGATGGCGTTTATGATGATGATTCGCATCGCCGTGCGCTCGCCGTTGATGCTGATTTTCTCCATCGTCATGGCGTACATCATGGGCGGCATGCTGGCGACAAGCTTTGTGGTCATCATCCCCGTGCTGGTGTGCGGGCTGCTGCTTGTGGCGCGCTACGCCATGCCCGCCTTCCGCGCCGTGTTCCGAAAGTATGACCGGCTGAACGCCTCGATTGAGGAAAACGTGCGCGCGATGCGCGTGGTCAAGGGCTTTGCCCGCGAGGCGTACGAGAAGGAGAAGTTCGCCAAGGCGTCCACCGACATCTGCGCGGACTTCACCCGTGCCGAGCGCATCGTGGCGCTCAACATGCCCTTGATGCAGCTGTGCATCTACGCGAACATGGTGTTCGTGATGATAGTCGGCTCGCGCCTCGTCATCACCTCGCACGGCACGGTGCTTGAGGTCGGGCAGATTTCCGCCATGCTGACCTACGGCATACAGATTCTGATGTCGCTGATGATGCTCTCGATGATTTACGTCATGCTGACCATGTCCACCGAGAGCGCGAAGCGCATTGTAGAGGTGCTGGACGAGACGCCCGCCATCCGCGCCGGCGACGCGCCCGTCACCGAGGTGCGCGACGGCTCCATCTCCTTTTCCGACGTGCGCTTCAAGTACTCCGCCGCGGCGGAGCGCAACGCGCTTGACGACGTTGACCTGCAGATTGCAAGCGGCATGACCGTCGGCATTCTGGGTGGAACGGGCGTCGGCAAATCGACGCTGGTGCAGCTCATCCCCCGCCTGTACGACGCGACGGAGGGCGTCGTCCGCGTCGGCGGCGTGGACGTGCGCGACTATGACCTCGACGCGCTGCGCAACGCGGTGGCGATGGTGCTGCAGAAAAACGAGCTGTTCTCCGGCACGATAGCCGAGAACCTGCGCTGGGGCAACCCGGACGCCACGGACGAGGAGCTTACGCAGGCATGCCGCCTTGCGCAGGCGGACGACTTCGTGCGCGCCTTCCCCGACGGCTACCGGACGAAGATTGAACAGGGCGGCACGAACGTCTCCGGCGGACAGAAGCAGCGCCTGTGCATTGCCCGCGCACTGCTCAAAAAGCCGAAGATTCTGATTCTCGACGATTCCACCAGTGCGGTGGATACGCGCACCGACGCATTGATTCGTCAGGGGCTGCGGAGCTATCTTCCCGAGACGACGAAGCTCATCATTGCCCAGCGCGTTGCCTCCGTGCAGGACGCCGACCTCATCCTTGTGATGGACGGCGGCAGAATCGTCGCCTCCGGCACGCACGAGACGCTGCTGCGCGAGAGCGACATCTACCGCGAAACCTATGAGCAGCAGACGAAAGGCGGTGAGGAATAATGCCGAGAGCGCATCCAAAATACAGCGCCGACACGAAGCTGAACCGGCGCGGACGCCCCGCGCTCAACTTTGACGCCGTGCGGCGCACGGTGGGGCTGGTGATGCAGTTCTATCCCCGCCTGTTCCCTGCCGTCTGCCTGCTGACGGTGTTCTCCTCGGCGGTGAGTGCGGTGCCATCCCTGTTTACGCAGAAAATCATCGCCATCATCGCAGCGTGGACGCAAAGCGGCGACTGGGCGGCGGCAAAGGTGCTGATTGTCTCGCAGCTTACGCCGCTGATTGTGCTCTACGTGCTCTCGATGGTTGCGGTGGTGCTGCAGACGCAGCTCTCCGCCATCCTGACGCAGGGCTTTCTGGACAAGCTGCGCCGCCGCCTGTTCGACACCATGCAGGACCTGCCCATCCGCTATTTCGACACCCATCGGCACGGCGACGTCATGAGCCACTACACCAACGACGTGGATACGCTGCGCGAGCTGGTGAGCCAGTCGATTCCCGCAGTGCTGCGCTCCGGGGCAATTGTCGTGGTGGTGTTCTGCATCATGCTCTGGTACTCCCTGCCCCTGACCGTCATGATTCTGCTGGGGATGTGCGCCATGATGATGGTCTCCGGCAAGCTCGGCGGCGGCAGCGCAAAATTCTTCATTGCACAGCAGAAGTCCGTCGCCGCGACGGAGGGCTATATCCAGGAGATGATGGCGGGACAGAAGGTCGTCAAGGTCTTCTGCCACGAGACGGCCGCCGCCAAGGACTTTGACAAGCTCAACGAGGAGCTGTGCGAGAACGCGCGCCGCGCCCACGCCTACGCCAACACCCTCGGTCCGATTATCATGAACATCGGCAACATCCTCTATGTGCTCGTTGCCGTGCTGGGCGGCGCGTATCTGCTGGCGGGGCTGCCGAATCCCAGTGTCTCCGGCATGGCGCTGGACATCTCCATTCTCGTCGCCTTTCTGAACATGACCAAGCAGTTCACCGGCAACGTCAACCAGCTCACGCAGCAGGTCAACGCGGTGGTCATGGGCATGGCGGGTGCACAGCGCGTGTTCTCGCTGATGGATGAGACGGCGGAGGCGGACAGCGGCTACGTCACGCTTGTCAACGCCGTGTACACGGACGACGGCGCGGTGACCGAGGCGGACCATCACACGGGCCACTGGGCATGGAAGCACCCCCACGGCGACGGCACGCTGACCTACACCGAGCTGCGCGGCGACGTGCGGCTGGTGAACGTGGACTTTTCCTATGAAGAGGGCAAGCAGGTGCTCAGCGACGTGAACGTGTATGCCGAGCCCGGCCAGAAGGTCGCCTTTGTCGGTGCAACGGGCGCAGGCAAAACGACCATCACCAATCTCATCAACCGCTTCTACGACATTGAGGACGGCAAAATCCGCTACGACGGCATCAACATCAACAAGATTCGCAAGAAGGACCTGCGCCGCTCGCTTGGGCTCGTGCTGCAGGAGACCAACCTGTTTACCGGCACGGTGATGGACAACATCCGCTACGGCAAGCTGGACGCCTCGGACGAGGAGTGCCGACGCGCGGCGAAGCTCGCGGGCGCGGACGATTTCATCACACGCCTGCCGCGCGGCTACGAGACGGAGCTCACGAACAACGGCACGAACCTCTCGCAGGGACAGCGCCAGCTCATCGCCATCGCTCGCGCCGCCGTTGCCGACCCGCCGGTGATGATTCTCGACGAGGCGACCAGCTCCATCGACACGCGCACCGAGGCGATTGTCCAGCGCGGCATGGACAAGCTGATGGAGGGACGCACGGTGTTCGTCATCGCCCACCGGCTCTCCACCGTCATGAACAGCGACGTCATCATGGTGCTGGACCACGGGCGCATCATCGAGCGCGGCACCCACGATGCGCTCATCGCCCAGCGCGGCACCTACTACCAGCTCTACACGGGCGCGTTTGAGTTGGAATAACCGGAAGAAAAGGCAATTGAGCGGCGCTTCCCTGCATCGGGAAGCGCCGCTTGAGCGTTAGATTCTGTTTCGAGATTACATCCAAATGGCGAACAGGCGCATCAGCGGCTCCGCCAGGCGGCGGTACCAATGGCGGTTCTTCCACTCCTCCGGTGTGACGGCGTGGCTCTGCGCGGCAATGGCGTCCTGGTCCTCAAGCACCTGCTCCACAGCGGGGCCGCCATAGAGCAGAACGCCGCATTCAAAATGCAGTTGAAAGCTGCGGTAGTCCATGTTGACCGAGCCGACCATGGCGACGTCCCGGTCCACCATGACGGTCTTCTGGTGGAGGAAGCCGGGTGTATAGCGATAAATCTTTACACCGTGCTCCATCAGCTCGCCAAAGTAGCTCTCCGCCACGATGTCAGTGAAGAGATGGTCGGGAATGTGCGGCAGCATCAACCGCACGTCCACGCCGCCGTCGCCCGCAATGCACAGCGCGTGCATGGTTTCGGTGTCCGGAATGAAGTAGGGCGTGGTGATGTAGAGAAAGCGCCGTGCGTTGGCGATGAGCTGCAGATACATGTCCTCGGCGGGGTTGTCCGGGTTGTTGAGCGGACCGTCCGTGAACACCTGGCACCAGCCCTCGGCGCGCGTGTCGCCGTGCGGGCGGTAGTAGTCCCGCTCGTGGTTCGGCTCACCCGCTAAGAAGCGCCACATGTCGAGGAAGGACGAGGTCAGCCCCCAGGCGCCATCGCCCTCCAGACGCACGCCGCTGTCCTTCCAGTACCCAAAGCGCGTGATGAGGTTGGCGTATTCATCCGCCACGTTCGCGCCGCCTGTCCAGGCGTAGTCTCCGTCCACACAGGCGATTTTCCGGTGGTCGCGGTAGTTGAAATAGAGGCGGTTGACGTAGCGGTGCACGGGGTTGAACACGACGACCTCCACGCCCGCTGCGCGCAGTGCGTCAATGGTCTCGCCGCGAAAGCGCTTGAGGTTGCCAAAATCGTCGAAGATGACGCGCACCTCGACGCCGGCGCGTGCACGCGCGCAGAGGACCTCGTTGAGACGGTCCCAAAGCTGACCCTCCGCCAAGATGAAAAACTCCAGGAAGATGAAGCGCTGCGCCTGCTCGCATTTGGCGAGGATGTCCTCCAGATAGTGTTTTCCCTCCGGGAAGTACTCCGCCTTCGTGTTCTGATGCACCGCGAAACCACGGCGGCGCAGGCTGTTCATCAGCCGTGCCCAGTCCGGCATGGCGCGCGCAAGCTTGTCGGCGTTGAGCGCGCCGCGCATGCGCACGCTCTCCGGCTCGTCGCACTTTGCCGGCACCTTGCTGCGCAGGCGGCGCTGCTCGGCGCTGTAGCCCCAGAGCAGGTAGAGCGTCAGCCCGACCACGGGCACGGTGAGAATCAGGATAATCCAGGTGGATTTGTACATCGCGTCGCCGCGGCGGTTGTAGATGCTGACGGCGACCGCAAGTCCGGCAATCTCAAGCAGGGCGTAGACAATGGTGGCATACTGCCGGAGCAGGTACGCCATCAGCACGGTCAGCGCGATTTGAATCGCAAGCAGCAGCGCCGCAAGCGCGATGCGCAGCGCCGCCGCAATGCGGCGCTCCCCTTTTTGCTGCAAACCAAACCGCTTCATCGATGCTCCTCCTTATTCTGCCGGGATGCGTGCTGCCGCCGTGTCCGTGCGTTTATCTGCCGCTGGACTGGTGCAGCAGCGTATTGCGTATGTCGTAGAGCTTCTGCGACAGGTCGACGGGATAGGTCTGGGGGTTGTCAAACCGCCGGTTCTCCAGCCAGAGCGTGTCCACCTGCTCTTTGCAGTAGGCGCGGATTTCTTCAATCGTGGGGCGCTGATACACCAGCTTGCCGCCCTGATAGATGGGCACCAGCAGCTCGCGCGCCTCGAAGTTGTAAACCGTTTTGCGCTTCCAGGTCGCTTCGGGGTCGAAGATTTCGAGGGTGCCGT
>JAILRK010000023.1 GCA_024698225.1 Oscillospiraceae bacterium
GTTACGGCTCCCGGAGCAGGGACTCCTGCTGCTTGTAGCTGCGGTAGCGCTCGCCCGCCTCGCGCGTGGCGGCGGAGAACAGCTCCTTCGCGTTTTCGGGGAAGGTGCGCTTGAGCGCGGCATAGCGCGTCTCGCCGTCGAGGAAGTCCTCGTACGCCATCGTCGGCGCCTTGGAGTCCACGGTCATGGGCTGCTCCTTCTCGGGGTCGTAGCGGTAGAGCAGCCAGTAGCCCGCGTCCACCGCGCGCTTCATCTCCGCCTGCACGTTCGCCATGCCCGCCTTGATGCCGTGCGCCTGACAGGGCGTGTACGCCACGATGACGCTCGGCCCCTTGTGCGCCTCCGCCTCCTTGATGGCGCGGATGAGCTGGTTCGGGTCCGCGCCCATCGCCACCTGCGCGACGTACACGTTGCCGTAGGTGCGGAAAATCGCACCCAGGTCCTTCTTGCGGCTCTTCTTGCCCGCGGAGGCGAACTGCGCCACCGCGCCCAGCGGCGTCGCCTTGCTGCTCTGTCCGCCGGTGTTGGAGTAGACCTCGGTGTCGATGACGAAGACGTTGATGTCCTCGCCGCTGGCAATCACGTGGTCCAGCCCGCCGAAGCCGATGTCGTACGCCCAGCCGTCGCCGCCGTACATCCAGAAGCACTTTTTGGCAAGCTGGTCGCGGCGGTCGAAAATCTCGCGCGCCAGCGCGCTGTCGGCGTGCTCCAGCTCGGCGATGAGCGCGTCGCTCGTCCGGCGCGAGGCGTCGAAGTCCTCATAGGCGTCCAGCCACGCCTGCGCCGCGGCGCTGCCGCTCTCGGCGGCGTAGGCCTCGACCTTGCCGCGCACGTGCGCGCGCTGCTGGCGCACGGCGAGGAACATGCCCAGCGTCAGCTCGGCGTTGTTCTCGAACAGGCTGTTCGTCCACGCCACGCCGAAGCCGCGCTTGTTGACGGTGTAGGGGATGCCGGGCATCGGCGCGCCCCAGGCCTGGGAGCAGCCCGTGCCGTTCGCCCAGTAGACGCGCTCGCCAAAGAGCTGCGTGAGCAGCTTGGCATAGGGCGTCTCGCCGCAGCCGGCGCAGGCGGCGGAGAACTCCACCAGCGGCTGGCGGAACTGGCTGCCCTTGACGCTGTACACGTCGAACAGGTCGCCCTTGTCGCTCAGCGTGAGCGCATAGTCCCAGCGCGCGCGCTGCTCGGGCGTGAAGGCGGCGGGCACCATCGTCAGCGCCTTGTCCTTTGCCGGGCAGACCGCCGCGCAGGAGCCGCAGCCCGTGCAGTCCAGCGCGGAGACCTGCATCGTGAAGCGCAGGCCCTTCGCCGCGCCGTTGGCGGGGATGGTCTCGAAGCCCGCGGGCGCGGCTGCCGCCTCCGCCTCGCTGAGCAGGTACGGGCGGATGACCGCGTGGGGGCAGACGAGGGAGCAGCGGTTGCACTGGATGCACTTCTCCGCGTCCCAGCGCGGGATGTGCGTGGCAATGCCGCGCTTTTCATAGGCGGTCAGCCCCATGTCGATGCGCCCGTCCTTGTAGTCGCGGAAGGTGCTCACGGGCAGGTCGTCGCCCTTCTGGCGGTTGATGGGGAAGAGGATGTTGCGCACCACGTCGGGCAGGTCCGCGCCGGTTTCGGGCGCGTCGGCGGCGTCCGCCCAGTGGGCGGGGATGTCGATGCGCACGGGCGCGTCCGCGCCGGCGTCGATGGCGGCGACGTTCTTTGCCACCACCTCGTCGCCCTTGGCGAAGTACGCCTTGCGCGCCGCCGCCTTCATCTCGCCGAGCGCCTGCTCGCGCGGGATAATCTCCATGAGCGAGAAGAACGCCGACTGCAGCACCGTGTTCGTGTGGCTGCCCAGGCCCAGCTTCTCCGCGATGGCGGTGGCGTCGATGATGTAGAAGTTCGCGTGCTTGCGCGCGAGCGTGCGGCGCACGGCGGGGGAGAGCTGCCGCTCCAGCTCCTCCGGCGTCCAGCGGCAGTTGAGCAGCAGCGTGCCGCCGTCCTTGAGCTCCTGCGCCACGTCGTACTGGTTGATGAACGTGGGGTTGTGGCAGGCGACGAAGTCCGCGCGCTTGACGTAGTAGCTGCTCTCAATCGGGCGGTCGGAGAAGCGCAGGTGCGACTTCGTCACGCCGAAGGACTTCTTGGAGTCGTATTCAAAGTACGCCTGACCGTACTTCTCGGTGGTCTCGTTGATGATGCGGATGGTGTTGTGGTTCGCGCCGACGGTGCCGTCGCCGCCGAGGCCCCAGAACTTGCAGCTCACCACGCCCGGGTCGAAGTGCCGCCCCTCGCTGACGGGCAGGGACAGGTGCGTCACGTCGTCCTCGATGCCGATGGTGAAGCCGTTGACCGGCGCGTCGGAGGCGAGGTTGTCGAACACGGCGACGAGCTGCGCGGGGTCGGTGTCCTTGGAGGACAGGCCGTAGCGCCCGCCGAGCACGCGCAGCGCGCGCCCCGTGCGGCTGAGTGCGGTGCACACGTCCTCATACAGCGGCTCGCCCAGCGCGCCCATGTCCTTGCAGCGGTCGAGCACGGCGATGCGCTCGACCGAGGCGGGCAGCGCGCGGACGAAGTGCTCCATCGAGAACGGGCGGTAGAGGTGCACCTGCACGCAGCCGACCTTGCGTCCCTCGGCGCGCAGGGCGTCCACCGCCTTGTGCGCCGCGCCCGCAACGCTGCCCATCATAACGATGACGTCCGTGGCGTCGCGGTCGCCGTAGTAGTTGAAGAGGTGGTACTCCCGCCCGGTCAGGGCGCTGATGCGCGCGAAGTAGCGCTCCACCGTGTCGGGCAGGGCGTCATAGTCGCTGTTGTTCGCCTCGCGCACCTGGAAATACACGTCGCCGTTCTGCACGGTGTTGCGCAGGGTCGGGTGCTCGGGGTTGAGCGCGCGGTTCTTGAAGCGCGCCAGCGCCTCGCGGTCGAGCATGCCGAGCAGCGCGCCCATGTTGGGCAGCTCGATTTTGTTGATTTCGTGGGAGGTGCGGAAGCCGTCGAAGAAGTGCAGGAAGGGAATGCTGCTCTCGATGGCGGCGAGATGCGCCACGCCGGCGAGGTCCGCGACCTCCTGCACGCTGCCCGTGGAGAGCAGCGCGAAGCCCGTCTGACGACATGCCATCACGTCGCTGTGGTCGCCGAAGATGCTCATCGCGTGGGTGCCGACGGTGCGGGACGCCACGTGCAGCACGGCGGGCAGGCGCTCGCCCGCGATGCGGTAGAGCACGGGAATCATCAGCATCAGCCCCTGCGAGGAGGTGAAGCTGGTGGACAGCGCGCCCGCCTGAATCGCCCCGTGCACCGCGCCGATGGCGCCCGCCTCGCTCTGCATCTCGGTCAGCGTGACGGTCTGCCCGAAGAGGTTCCGGCGGCCCTTGGCGCTCCACGCGTCGGTCATGCCCGCCATGGGGCTCGACGGCGTGATGGGATAGATGGCGGCAATCTCGGTGAAGGGATACGCCATGGTCGCGGCCGCCTCGTTGCCGTCCATGGTCACGAATTTCCTCTCGTTGTTCATGCTTACTCCTTTTTCAGTCCGAGCCGCTTCGCGGCGTCCTCGCGCATTTTATACTTCAGCACCTTGCCCGCGGCGTTCATGGGGAAGGCCTCGACGAACTCGATGTACTTGGGCACCTTGTGGCGCGCCAGGCGCTCGACGCAGAAGGCGCGGATGCTCTCCACGGTGGCGTCGCTGCCCGCGCGCAGCACGATGCACGCCATGGCCTCCTCGCCGTAGCGCTCGTCCGGCACGCCGATGACCTGCACGTCCTGCACCTGCGGGTGCGTGAGCAGGAACTCCTCAAGCTCCTTGGGGTAGATGTTCTCGCCGCCGCGGATGATCATGTCCTTCAGGCGGCCCGTGATGCGGTAGTTGCCGTCCGCGTCGCGGCAGGCGAGGTCGCCGGAGTGCAGCCAGCCGTCCGCGTCCACGGTGTCGCCGGTGGCGTCGGGCATCTTGTAGTAGCCCTTCATCTGGTTATAGCCCTTGGCGCAGAACTCGCCGTTCACGCCGTCGGGGCACTCCTCGCCGGTCTCGGGGTCGACGACCTTGCAGCGCACGTGCGGGAAGGCGTAGCCCACGGTCTCGGTGCGCAGGTCCAGCGGGTCGGTCCAGGCGCTCATGGTGTTGCCGGGGGCGCACTCGGTCTGCCCGTAGACGGACACGATGCCCGTCATGTGCATCTCGTCCTCGCGCGCGGCGCGGCGCATCAGCTCCGGCGGGCAGCCGGAGCCCGCCATGATGCCCGTGCGCATGTGCGAGAAGTCGGTTTTGCGGTAGTCCGGGTGGTTGAACATGGCGATGAACATCGTCGGCACGCCGTTGAAGCAGGTGATTTTCTCCTGGTCGACGCAGGCGAGCGAGGACTTGGCGGAGAAATAGGGCATGGGGCACATGGTCGCGCCGTGGGTCATGGCGGCGGTCATGGACAAGGTCATGCCGAAGCAGTGGAACATGGGCACCTGAATCATCATGCGGTCGGCGGTGGAGAGGCCCATGCGGTCGCCGATGCACTTGCCGTTGTTGACCACGTTGTAGTGCGTGAGCATCACGCCCTTGGGGAAGCCCGTCGTGCCGGAGGTGTACTGCATGTTGCACACGTCGTCGGGGCGCACCTGCTCCGCCATGCGCGCAAGGGTCTCGGGCGTGGTCATGTCGGCGCGCGCCATCGCCTCGTCAAAGGTGAGGCAGCCCGGCTGGCGGAAGCCGACGGTGATGACGTTGCGCAGAAACGGCAGGCGCTTGCAGTGCAGGGCGTTGCCCGCCTTCGTGCGGGCAATCTCGGGGCAGAGCTCGTTGATGATGCCGCGGTAGTCGGAGTCCAGCGCGCCGTCAATCATCACCAGCGTGTGCGTGTCGCTCTGGCGCAGGAGGTACTCCGCCTCGTGAATCTTATAGGCGGTGTTCATCGTCACCAGCACCGCGCCGAGCTTCGCCGCCGCCCAGAAGCTGATGTACCACGCGGGCACGTTCGTCGCCCAGACGGTCACCTTGCTGCCCGCCTTCACGCCCAGGGAGACCAGCGCGCGGGCGAAGCGGTCCACGTCGTCGCGGAACTCCTCGTAGGTGCGCGTGTAGTCCAGCGTCGTGTACTTGAAGCAGTACTGGTCCGGGAACTCCTCCACCATGCGGTCGAGCACCTGCGCGAAGGTCAGGGGGATGAGCTCGTCCTTCTTCCAGACGTACTGGCCCGTGCCGTCGTGGTTGAAGTACAGGCTCTTTTTCTTGCCGCGCGTGTTCTCATAGCGGCTCATGTGGTTGACGAAGTGCGGGAAGATGACCTCCGCGTCGGGCAGGTCCTCCATCCACTCGGGCTTCCACTCCAGCGAGATGAACCCGTCGTAGTCAATCGAGCCCAGCGCGCGCATCAGTTCGCCGATGGGCAGCGTGCCCTCGCCGACGAGGTTGTAGTCGCCGGCGTCGTCGCTGTCGCGCAGATGCACGTGGCGCACGTAGGCGCCGAGGTTCTTGATGGTCGTGTCCGGGCTCTCGCCGCGGTCGCGGTAGGGGTGGTGCATGTGCCAGAGCGCGCCGAGGCTGTCGCTGGCATAGTCGTCCATCAGCGCGCGCAGGCGCGCGGTGTCGGCATAGATGCCGCTGGTCTTGAGCAGCAGCGTCACGCCGCAGCGCTCCGCCTCGGGCAGCAGGAGGTCCAGCCGCTCGCGCACGCGCGCGTCGTTGTCCTCGTGCGCCAGCGCGGAGACGCAGGGCACGCGCGCCTCGGCGGCAAGCGCCAGCAGCTCCGTCAGCGTGCCCACGCAGTCCGCCGCGGCGGACACGTCGCAGCAGGTGTCAAAGCAGGGGATGCTGAGCGAGCGGTCGCGCAGCGCGCGCACCGTCGCCGCCACGTTGTACTTGTGGAATGCGCCGCCGCGTTCGGTCAGCGCGGCGTCCGTGTGGAGGTTGTAGAGCTCGACGCCGCCGAAGCCCATCTCTTCGGCGAGGTCCAGCGCCTCCTCCCAGGCAAGGTCCCAGCCCCGGGTAGAAAAGGATAGTCTCATCACAGTTCACCTTCCGGCCCGCAGCGGCGGGTCAGTCGGCATCCTCCTCGTATGCGATTTTGTTCAGTGCGTTGACGTAGGCGTGGATGCTCGCGCCCACGATGTCGGTGGAAATGCCGCGTCCGGGGTAGAGCCTGCCGTTCGCGCGCAGGCGCACCACCGTCTCGCCCATTGCCTCGTGGCCCTCGGTGACGGTGCGAATCTGGAAGTCGTCCATCTCGCAGTGCCGGCCCGTGACCTGCTCGAGCGCGAGGAAGGCGGCGTCAATCGGACCGTCGCCCAGCGCCACGCCCTCCAGCTCGCGCCCGTTGCGGCTGAGCTTGAGGTGCGCCATGGCGGTGATGCCGCTGCCGGTGTTGATGACGTAGCTGCTCACCTCGTAGGTCGCGGGCACCTGCATGGCGACGGAGGCGACAATCGCCTCCAGCTCGCGCGCGCCGATTTCGTCCTTGCGTCTGGCGATGCGGCTGAACGCCTCCCACACGGCGTCCTCGTCCTCCGTGCTCAGGTCGTAGCCCAGCTTGGCAACCGCCTGCAGCACCGAGGCGCGGTCATCGTGCGCGGAGAGCAGCAGCGCCGCGTTCTCGTCGCTGCCGAAGCCGTCGTAGGGCGTGTTGCGCGACGCCTCGAACAGCCGCGCAATCTGGCCCACGCCGCGGCGCATCTCGGTGCTGCGCACGAGCGCGCGCACGCCGAAGCCCTCGCCCTTGGCGGCGAGCACCTTGGCGATGTTGGGCAGGGACACGCCGTCGGCGGGATAGGCGGACGCCTTGACCTCCCGCGCGCCGCGCATCACCGCGGTCATGGCGCAGGCGTCCGCCATCGCCAACGCGTCCGAGCAGGCGACGCCCAGCGTCACGCCGCGCAGGGCGGGCACGGCGGCGTACAGCCCCTCGAAGAAGGCCGCGAACTCGCGCGGCA
>JAILRK010000040.1 GCA_024698225.1 Oscillospiraceae bacterium
CCAACCACGGCGGACTGACGCCGACGGGCGAGGACGCGTACTGCCTCGTCGGCTTCTACTGCAACGACCGCTACCTCGGCTATCGCGAGCTGCGCGGCAACCTTGCGGTGGGCGAGACCACGGCTGTGACCTTTGATTACACGGCGCTGGCGGGTCCGCAGAAGCTCACCGCCGTGGTCAATGACATCGGGCGCAACGTCCGCGAGGTCAACTACGACAACAACCGCTTCGACCGCGTGCTTTCCGGCACGGAGACGGACTTTGCCGACCTCGCCGTCACGCACTTCACCGCGGACGTCTCCGACGGCGCGACCCTCTCGTGGGCGCAGGACGTCGCGGTCCGCGCCACGGTGAGAAACGACAGTCCGACCGAGGCAGGGGCGTTCAAGGTGCTGCTCTATGACAACGAGCAGCTCGTCGCCTCCCGCCTGGTCGAGGGACTTGCGGCGAACGCGGAGACGGAGCAGACCTTCTCCTGGCGGCCCGAGAGCGGCGGCAGCCACACGCTCCGGCTCGTTGCGGACGGGCCCATCTCCTCCGTTTTGGAGCTGGACGAGAGCAACAATGATAGGGAGCTCTCCTATGAGTCCCTGACGATGCGGTATCCCGACCTCACGGTGACGGCGCTGGAGAGCAGCCTGAGCGGCGAGACCCTCGCCCCGGGACAGAACATCCTCTTCTACGCCACGGTCAAAAACGCCGGCAAGGGCGACGCCCTTGTCCCCACGCGCCTGTACTTCTACGCGGACAGCCGTTACATCGGCTCCGCTGAGGTGGGGGCAATCCCGGCGGGCGAGAGCACGCTGGTCAGCTTCGTGTGGAAGGACCCCGCGCTCTCCGCTGGGACAATCACCGCAATCGCCGACGGCGGGGAGACACTGACCGAGAGCGACGAGAGCAACAACAACGGCACGCTGCAGTTTGAAAACCCGATTCGCGTCAGCAACAGCCGCCTGACCATCACCGACGTCAGCACCACCGGCGCGGCGCGCTATGGCGACGCGGCGCTCACCACCGTCACCGTGTGCAACAGCGGCGACAGGGCCATTGACCGCTCGTTCCTGGTCGCGCTCTATGCGGGCGCCTCCCGCGTGGGCACCGCCGAGGTCGACGGACTGGAGGCGGGCGAGAGCAGCGCGGTTTCGATTCCGTGGACGGCGGAGCTCAGCGGCAGCGTGACGCTGCGCGTGTACGCCGACGCCGAGGCGAAGCTCGTGCTTGCGGAGCGCAGCGCGGCAAGCACCACGCGCACGCTGGAGATTGCCGCCGCACCGATGCTCAGCGGCGGCGCGGACGCCGACGCCTACTGCGTGGGCGACACGGCGGAGCTGCGCGTGACCGTCGCCTCGAGCGACGCGAGCTATCTGCCCATCGCGGCGGACCGCCTCACGGCGACGCTGGACGACGCACCGGTCACCATGACCTACAGCGAGACCGAGGGCGTCTACAGCGGCAGCGTGACGCTCGCCGCGGCAGGCGCGCACACGCTGTGCATCACGGCGGAGTGCGACGGCGCGGCACAGACGCTGACGCAGACGCTCACCGTCGCGGACGACTTCCGCGTGACCCTTGACAACGCAACCGGGCAGAGCTACGGGCTCGGCGCAACCGTCCCCGTGACGGGCTTCGTCAAAGCCGCGGACGGCACGGCGCTTTCTGGCGTGCCCGTGACCGTCACCGCCGTCGGCAGCGAGCGCCTCAGCGTGGACGCGACGACCGGGGCGGACGGCAGCTACAGCGCAAGCCTCGCCTTGCCCGAGGGCATCGGCGGCGCGTTCGCGCTGCGCGCCTACGCAAGCTATGGCGGCGTGGAGCACCGCAGCGAGCGCGTGACCTTCTACGTGGACGGCGTCAGCGTGGACGTTTCCGACCGCCTGCACATCGTGCAGGGCTGGGACGCCCTGCTCGCGGGCTACGTCAACAACCTCGGCGTCACCGCCGCGGCGGTCGGGACGGTTTCCGTTTCTGACCTGCCCGACGGACTGAGCTATACAATTGAGGAGGCGCCGGGCGGCAGCCTCGCCGCCGAGAGCGGCGCGCCGCTGCGCATCCGCTTTGAGGCCGCGAAGACGCTGGCGCCGGGCGACTACACCCTGCGCGTCAACGCGGGCGAGCGCGGGCGCAACGTGACGCTCACCTGCGAGGAGGCGAAGGCCGTCGCGCGCGTGAACGTCATCGGCGTCAACGAGTCCGGCGACGATGCGCTGCGCAGCCCGCGCGTCACGCTGTCCCTGCGCCAGGGCGCGGAGGCCAGCGCGGTCATCCGCCTCACCAACGTCGGCACCGCGCCCATCACGGGCGTGCGCGCCGAGACCGACCTGCCCTTCGTGCTCCTCAGCGCGATTGACCCCGAGGCGGTCGTCCAGCCGGTCAGCCGCGGCTACACCATCCGCGACGCGGCGGGGGCGCTGTCCATCGTGGTCACCGCCTCGCCGAACGAGAGCGCTCTCACGGGCGTGTACGAGGGTGCGGTCACCATCCGCTCCGACGACCTGGACGAGGAGCTGGTCGTCCCGCTCACGGTCTCCGTGGGCGCCGGCCTGATGGGCACCACGGTCTTCGAGGTGCGCAATCAGGACAACACCCTGCTCTCCGGCGCGGAGGTGACGCTCATCGGTCTGGACGAGCAGCTTGACCCCGTCCGCTTCGACGCGACGACGGACGCCGAGGGCTGCGTGACCTT
>JAILRK010000004.1 GCA_024698225.1 Oscillospiraceae bacterium
TGGGTAACCTTGCCTATCTGCGCCCGAACTATGCGCGCGTCGTCGTGGACTACGTCAAGGAGCGCGGCGGCAAGCCGTTTCTGACCGACTGCAACACGCTCTACGTCGGCAGCCGCAAAAACGCGCTCGACCATCTGGACACCGCATATCTCAACGGTTTCTCCCCGCTGCAGACGGGCTGCCACGCCATCATTGCGGACGGTCTGCGCGGCACGGACGAGGCGCTGGTGCCCATCCACCAGACCTACGTGAAGGAGGCAAAAATCGGCAAGGCGATTATGGACGCGGACGTGTTCATCACCTTGTCCCACTTCAAAGGCCATGAGGAGGCGGGCTTTGGCGGTGCGATGAAGAACATCGGCATGGGCTGCGGCTCCCGCGCCGGCAAGATGGAGCAGCACTGCGACGGCAAGCCCTTTGTCCGCCAGAAGGACTGCATCGGCTGCGGCGCCTGCGTGCGCATCTGCGCCCACGGCGCGCCAAGCGTCGTGGACCGGAAGGCGAGCATTGACGAGGACCGCTGCGTCGGCTGCGGGCGCTGCCTTGCGATGTGTCCGAAAAACGCCATCAAGCCCCGCTATCAGGACTCCGTCAAAATGCTCAACTACAAGATGGCGGAGTATGCCTATGCCGTGGTGAAGGACCGCCCGACCTTCCACGTCTCCCTGATTTGCGACGTGTCGCCGTTCTGCGACTGCCACGCCGAGAACGACATCCCCATCATTCCCGACGTCGGGATGCTGGCGTCCTTCGACCCCGTGGCGCTCGACCAGGCCTGCGTGGACCTGTGCAACCGGCAGCCCGTCGTCCCTGACAGCCGTCTGGACAAGCACCTGAAAAAGTACGGTGAGCACGACCATAACCACGAGCATTTCCACATGAACCACCCCGATGCGGAGTGGGAAACCTGCCTCATGCACGCCGAGGAAATCGGCGTGGGCACGCGCAGGTATGAACTGGTCCATATTTAAGATAGGAGGATACAAACATGGCAAACAAGTACGCAGGCACACAGACCGAGAAGAATTTGATGGCGGCGTTTTCCGGCGAATCCGAGGCGCGCAACAAGTACACCTATTTTGCCTCCAAGGCGAAGAAGGACGGCTTTGAGCAAATCGCGGCGCTGTTCCTCAAGACCGCCGAGAACGAGAAGGAGCACGCGAAGCTGTGGTTCAAGGAGCTCAACGGCATCGGCACCACGGCGGAGAACCTCGCCGCAGCCGCCGCGGGCGAGAACTACGAGTGGACCGACATGTACGAGGGCTTCGCCAAGACCGCCGAGGAAGAGGGCTTCCCCGCGCTGGCGGCAAAGTTCCGCGGCGTCGCCGCCATCGAGAAGCACCACGAGGAGCGCTATCGCGCGCTGCTGAAAAACGTGGAGCTGCAGCAGGTCTTTGAGCGCAGCGAGGTCAAAATCTGGGAGTGCCGCAACTGCGGACACATCGTCGTCGGGACCAAGGCCCCCGTCGTATGTCCGGTCTGCGCGCACCCGCAGAGCTACTTTGAGCTCAACGCGGAGAACTATTGATACCGCTGCGGCGCATATACGAAAAAGTCAGTACAGCCGGAAAAGCAAACGCTTTTCCGGCTGTACGTTTTTATGCGCAAGGTCTGTTCAGGTGGGAAGGCAGGCTATGCGCCGCCGTGCGCAGCCTGCCCGTGCCCGGTCAGGTCGCTCAGGCGCTTCCCGTAGAAAAAGTCATGCGTCAGCTTGTCGTACTCCGCCCACAGGGGCAGCGTCTCGCAGGAGCCTGTCCGCGGACAGAGCGGCGCGCCCGCGGACAAGCAGGCGACCGTGGCGAGCGTGCCCTCCATGCGCTCCAGAATCTCGCCCACCGTGTAGTCCTCCGCACTGCGGCACAGGCGATACCCGCCGCCCTTGCCGCTGATGCCGACGACAAAATTTGCAGCGACCAATTCCCTGACGATGATTTCCAGATATTTTTTGGAGATTTCCTGCCGCTCCGCCACGTCCTTGAGGGGAATGAAGCCCGCGCTCTCGTGTTCGGCCAGGTCAAGCATCACCCGCAGCGCATAGCGCCCCTTTGTTGAAATCATAAGCTCACGCTCCTTGCTCCGTTGCTGTTGTTCTCCTTCGTAGTATAGCGGGCGTGGGCAGGGAAAACAAGAGGGAATTGCAAATTACCTATTGACATAGTAGGTAAATGGATGTATAGTGTGACGCAGAACAGTTGGAAAGGAGAACCCATAGATGAGAATCTATGCAGACAATGCGGCGACGACGAAAATGAGCCGCGCCGCGATAGATGCCATGCTGTCCTGTATGGAGGAGGAGTATGGCAATCCGTCCAGTCTCTATGTCCTGGGACAGCGGGCAAAGGAGCGTCTGGAGCTCGCGCGGGAGGCCGTTGCCGCGAGCATCGGCGCAACGGCAAAGGAGATTCTCTTCACCTCCGGCGGCAGCGAGGCGGACAATCAGGCGCTGCGCTCCGCGGCTGCGCTGGGGAAGAAGAGAGGAAAAACGCAGCTCATCTCCACCGCATTTGAGCATCACGCCGTTTTGCACACCCTGCGCGCGCTGGAGAAGGAGGGCTTCACGGTCACGCTGCTGCCCGTGCATGAAAACGGCATTGTGCGCCTGGAGGAGTTGGAGGCGGCCATCACCGAAAACACCTGCCTGGTCAGCGTGATGTATGCCAACAACGAGATTGGCACAATCCAGCCCGTCCGCGCGCTTGGCGCGCTCTGCCGAAGCCGCGGCGTGCTGTTCCACACCGATGCGGTGCAGGCGGTGGGGCATCTGCCCATCGACGTGCAGGCGGACAACATCGACCTGCTGTCCGCCTCGGCACACAAGTTTCACGGTCCCAAGGG
>JAILRK010000047.1 GCA_024698225.1 Oscillospiraceae bacterium
CGCCGTCGGCTCTCCGGCGTGACGGTGCGGGTGGTGCCCTCCAGCTCCGCGCGCTCTGCCACGGCGTTGTAGGCGGTGCCGGCGCGCAGCACGCCCACGCCGATGACCAGCGGCTCCACCGGGTCACTGCGCCGCGTGGCAAGCGCCTGCAGACCCACGACAATGTGCGAGGCGATGTAGAGCGCGTCCACGCCGAGCTGTGGCGTCGCCACGTGGGCGGAGCGCCCGTGCACGGTGAGAAAGAAGCGGTCCACGCCCGCGTTGTTCGGCCCGGGCTTGAGCCCCACCGTGTCCGAGGGCAGGTCCGGCGCGCAGTGCAGACCGAACACGCGGCGCACGCCGTCGAGCACGCCCGCGGCGATGAACTGCTGCGGCGTGAAGCCGCACTCCTCGGCGGGCTGGAACACGAGGCGGACCTCCCCGCCAAAGCGCGCGCGGTTGTCCGCCAGCAGCTTTGCCGCGCCGAGCAGACAGGCGGTGTGCGCATCGTGCCCGCAGGCGTGCATCACGCCCTCATGCCGCGAGCGGTAGGGCGCGCAGCCGCGCTCCGAGATGGGCAGCGCGTCGATGTCCGCGCGCAGCAGCACCGCGCCGCCGCCCGCGCCCTCGCCGCAAATCGTCGCAAGGACGCCGGTCTCCGTCACGCGGCGGTGCGCCACGCCGCATTTGTCCAGCTCCTCTTCGATGCGTGCCGCGGTGCGCCGCTCTTTCATTCCCAGCTCGGGGTACATGTGGAACTCACGGCGCAGTGCACACAGCGCGGGCGCCAGCGCAAGCGCCTGTTTCTTCAGCGTTTCCATACTTACCCTCCGTTTTTCCCTGTTTTGTCTGTTTTGTATAGTATAGCAAGTCAAGGCGTCATTTTGCAAGTCCAAGCCGCCATTCTTTCGTTTTTGAAAAAAGAAAGGCTTGATATTATGACAGGCTGTGGTAAAATAGGGTACTGTCAGAATATATGGACATACAACTATATTATTAAAAGGAAGGTAACTGAATATGGCTAAGCTGGACCTTACGCAGTACGGCATCACCGGCGCAACCGAGATTATCCACAACCCGTCCTTCGACTTCCTGTTCGAGGAAGAGACGAAGCCGGAGCTCACCGGCTACGACGTCGGCACGGTGACCGAGCTCGGCGCTGTCAACGTGATGACCGGCATCTACACCGGCCGTTCGCCCAACGACAAGTTCATTGTCATGGACGAGAACTCCAAGGACACCGTGTGGTGGACCTCCCCCGCGTACAAGAACGACAACCACCCCGCCTCCCAGGAGACCTGGAAGGCCTGCAAGGACATCGCCGTCAAGGCGCTCTCCGGCAAGCGCCTGTTCGTCGCCGACGCGTTCTGCGGCACGAACGAGGACACCCGCATCGCCGTCCGCTTCATCATGGAAGTGGCCTGGCAGGCGCACTTTGTCAAGAACATGTTCATCCAGCCCACCGAGGAAGAGCTCGAGAACTTCAAGCCCGACTTCGTGGTCTTCACCGCGTCCAAGGCGAAGGTCGAGAACTACAAGGAGCTGGGCCTCAACTCCGAGACCGCTGCCATGTTCAACGTCACCGAGCGCCAGGCGGTCATCCTCAACACCTGGTACGGCGGCGAGATGAAGAAGGGCATGTTCTCCATGATGAACTACTACCTGCCGCTCAAGGGCATTGCCTCGATGCACTGCTCCGCCAACACCGACATGGAGGGCAAGCACACCGCCATCTTCTTCGGTCTCTCCGGCACCGGCAAGACCACCCTCTCCACCGACCCCAAGCGTCTGCTCATCGGCGATGACGAGCACGGCTGGGACGACAACGGCGTGTTCAACTTCGAGGGCGGCTGCTACGCCAAGGTCATCAACCTCGACAAGGATTCCGAGCCCGACATCTACAACGCCATCCGCCGCGACGCGCTGCTGGAGAACGTCACCGTTGACGAGGCCGGCAAGATTGACTTCGCCGACAAGAGCGTGACCGAGAACACCCGCGTCAGCTATCCCATCGAGCACATCGAGAAGATTGCCAAGAACGTCAACGGCAAGTCCGCCGGTCCCGACGCCGAGAACGTCATCTTCCTCTCCGCCGACGCCTTCGGCGTGCTGCCTCCGGTCAGCATCCTGACCCCGGAGCAGACCAAGTACTACTTCCTCTCCGGCTTCACCGCCAAGCTCGCCGGTACCGAGCGCGGCATCACCGAGCCGCAGCCCACCTTCTCCGCCTGCTTCGGTCAGGCCTTCCTGGAGCTGCACCCCACCAAGTACGGTGAGGAGCTGGTCAAGAAGATGGAAAAGGTCGGCGCAAAGGCGTATCTGGTCAACACCGGCTGGAACGGCACCGGCAAGCGCATCTCCATCAAGGACACCCGCGGCATCATCGACGCCATCCTCAACGGCGACGTGCTCAAGGCGCCCACCAAGACCATCCCCATCTTCGGCTTCGAGGTTCCGACCGAGCTGCCCGGCGTGGACAGCGGCATCCTCGACCCGCGCGACACCTATGCCAGCGCCTCCGAGTGGGACGAGAAGGCAAAGGACCTCGCCGCGCGCTTCATCAAGAACTTCGACAAGTACACCGGCAACGAGGCGGGCAAGGCGCTCGTCGCCGCCGGTCCCAAGCTGTAAGAACCTTCGTTTTTCTTCTCGCGTCACAGCGGCGCAGCCTTTCAGGCTGCGCCGCTGTTTTTTTCTGCGAGAAGCAATCAGGGCGAAGCCGGTGTGGCTTCGCCCTGATGAGGTTGCTTTATACGGATCCCTGATCAAAATGCTTGAAAAGCAGTTTGATCGCGCCGCAGGCGCACAGGGAGCGTATGAGACGACATGACGCGCTCTGCGCGGCATGCGCGTGCGGAGCACGCGCGCGTTCAAATCAATTGTTTTGATTTGAACGCAGTATTACTGCTTGCCAAAGCGCATGAGCATCGTCGCAACGACGGCTCTGCTCGAGGCATCGCCCGGTGCAAGCACGAGGTCTCCGTCCCGCTCCATGCCGTTCACGATGCCCGCGCCGCATACCCACTGCATGGCGGACACGGCGTAATCGCTCACGGAGAGCGCGTCTGCATAGCTGAGGATGTTGGTGTCCTCGCCGATGCTGACGTCCATGCCCTTGTACTGCGCATAGCGGAAGAGCATGGTTGCAAGCTGCTCGCGCGTCACGTCGGCATCGGGATTGAACTTCCCGTCATAGCCGGTGATGACGCCCGCGCTTGCCGCCCAGCGGATGCCCTCCGTATACCAGTAGTTCTCAAGAACGTCGCTGAACGCCAGGTCGCCGGACGCCGCGGGGCTGCCCTCCAGACGCCAGAGCATCACGGCAATCGTCGCA
>JAILRK010000045.1 GCA_024698225.1 Oscillospiraceae bacterium
GCAGCCGCCGCCGATGGTGCCGTAGCCGCGGCCCAGCGCGTCCACCGCCATCAGCGCGCCGGATTTCACCGGGGTCGAGCCGGCGGTGTCCAGCACGAGGCAAAGCGCCCTCGGTCCCCCGCCGCGGGCAAGAAAGCGCAGCGCCGCTGCGTCCGTGTTCGTCTGCGTCATCGCCGCTGCATCCGCAGTCACAGGCCTTGCGCGGCGGCAGGCGATGAGCTGCGCCGCAATCGAAACCGCAATCTCCTCCGGCGTGACCGCGCCAATCATCAGCCCGATGGGCGCGTGAATGCGCTCGATGCGCGATGCGTCGAAGCCCTCCTCCCGCAGCGCGCCGAACAGGCCCGCCACGCGGCGCTTCGAGCCAATCATGCCGAGGTACGCCGGTTCCGTGCCCTGCAGCAGCGTGCGCAGGCACACGCCGTCCCAGCGATGGCCGCGCGTGAGAATGCACACCGCATCGTCCGCGCGCACAGCGAACGCAGCGATGGCAGCGTCAAAGGCGCTGCAGAGCACACGCTCTGCCATCGGAAAACGCGCGGCATTGGCAAACGCCGCGCGGTCATCCGCCACGGTCACGGCGTAGTCCAGCGGCGCGGCGGCGCGCGCCAGCGCCAGCGACACGTGTCCGCCGCCGAGCAGAAGCAACCGCTCGGGCGGAACAAACCGCCGAAGATACGTCCGCTCGCCGACGCTTCGCGTCAGCGTGGCGCTCTGTCCTGCCTCCACACGGCGCAGCAGCGCCGAAAACTCACGATTCGCCATCCGTCTTCCCCTCCGTCTTTTGCGCGGTCCTTCGGATATGATAGAGCATGAAACGCGCCCTGTCAACCATCTCCGCGGTACGCTCAGCCGTCCGCGGGCGCTTTGTCCGGTTGCCTGGGCGGCACGAGCAGGAAGCCCGCGCCCTCGGCGCTGTCTGCCCCGTCCGTCAGGCGGACCCTGCCCGCAAAGGGCTCGCCCGCCCTGTCGCTCAGCGTTTTGAAGAGCACGCTCTTCCCGCTGACGCGGACGCCCGGATGCGCCGCGTCGTCCTTCCACGTGCCGGACAGCCAGGTTTTCACGTTGCTTTTGCTGATGCTCACCTTCGCCAGCGCCGGCAGCTTCGGCTGCTTCCAGACGACGAAGCGGCAGCCGCTTTTATAGTTCAGGCAGCCGTAGCCCGCCTTGCCCTCCACCACGTCGCCGCCGCAGCGCGGGCATTTGCCCAGCACCTCCCGCACCGCCGCGCCTTCCGCGCCGCGTTCGGCGGCGCTGCGTTCCGCCGCGGCGCGCGGAGCGCCGCCTTTCGCAGACTTCCTGCGGTATTGCGCGGGGACCTTTCCCACGTCGATGCGCGGGTACTCCGTTGCCACCACGCGGCGGACGGTCGCGAGCACGCTCTCCGGCAACGCGGTCCAGGGCAGCTTTCCCTGCCGGATGTCCTCCTGAATCGCCCACCAGCGCGCGGTCATGTCCGGTTTTTTCAGCTCATCCGGCAGAATGCGGTACAGCTCGCGCCCCAGGGGCGTGGAAATCAGTTTTTTGCCGTCCTCGCGGAAGTAGCCCCGCTCCACCAGCTTGTCGATGATGGGTCCCCGTGTTGCCACGGTGCCGATGGAGCCGTTCTCGCCCTCCTTGTCCCGGTCCTTTTCCAGCAAAAGCCGTTTGCACTCCGGGTCGGTGACATAACGGGCAATGCGCGTCATATCCTTGCTGAGGCTTGCCTTCGTGTAGCGCGCGGGAGGCTTCGTCTGCTTCTCATCAATGCGCGTCCCCTGCAGCTTCGCCTCATAGCTGCCCGGCGTGAGGGATGAGAGCGGGCCGGTCTTCTCGTCCTTGCGCCCTGCCGGTCTGTCGTTTTTGAACAGCGCCAGCCAGCCGGGCTCCAGAATCTCGGTGGAGACCGCCTTCAGCGTTCCTCCGTCCGCCAGCGGGGCGGTCAGGGTGGTCTGTGCTTTCTTTGCCTTGGGCAGGAACTGCGCCATGTAGTATTTGCAGACCGCCAGATAGACCTTGCGCTCCTGCTCCGTGAGCTTGTCCATGTCCACGGCCGTGTTCTGCGGTATGATTGCCGTGTGGGCGGAGATGCGGCTGTCGTCAAAGCAGCGCGCGTGCAGCGTCATGTCCAGCGCCGCGGGCCGGTAGCGGACGTTCCGGCAGACGGTCTCCATGGTCGCCGGGGCGTTTTTGTACTGCTCCTCACTCAGGTACTGACAGTCCGAGCGGTTGTAGGTAATCGCGTTGTGCCTGTCGCGCAGGGACTGGGTGATGTTGAGCACCTCGGTGGGCTCATAGCCAAAGCGAGCGGAGCAGTAGCTCTGCAGCTCCGTCAGGTTAAACGGCAGGGGCGGCTGCTCATACACCTCTTTCCGCGTCACCTTCGAGCGAAGAAGCGGCGTTTGCGCTATCAGCCCCGCCTTCTGCTCGGCATAGCTACGGTCAAGTATCCGTCCGTCCTCGAGCTCCGGGTCGTTTTTGTCCGGTGTGTAAAGGGCTTCGACCTGTCGGTCATCCACATCCAGCGCAGCGGTTATCTCATAATAGCTCTGCTTCACGTGCTCCTCGATGGCACGGTCCCGCGCCACGACCAACCCCAGCGTTGCGGTCTGGACGCGGCCGATGGTCAGAAGCGTGTCCGGATTCTTCAGTGTGAAGTAGCGGCTGCAATTGACGCCGACCATCAGGTCCGCCACCGCGCGGGCGTGGGCGGACCAGCCGCGCCCAAGGCTTTCGGCATTGTCGGAAAGCCGGCCAAGCGCACGGCGCAGCGCCGCGGGCGTGGTGTCGTTGGTGTTCATGCGCTGCACGGGACCGCGGTAGCGGTGCCAGCGGAGAATCTCGTCAATCAGGTATTGCCCCTCGTCGTCCGGGTCGCCGGCGTGGATGACCGCGTCACATTGCCTGAGCAGTGCCCCAATCTGTTGAAGCCGCTCTGATTTGGAGGCGCCTCGCCCGCCGCCCTGGCGGTTGGGCTTCTGTCCCCAGTCGGGGAAATAGAGCGGGAGCGTTGCCAGGGACCACCGCTTGAAGGAGGGGTCGTAGTCCTCCGGCTCCTTGAGCGTCAGCAGGTGCCCGTATGCCCAGATGACGGCATAGTCGCCCTTGTAGATGACCGCCTGCTCGGTGCGGGCGCTGCCGGGGATTGCCGCGGCGATGGCACGGCCCAGCTCGGGCTTCTCCGCAATGATGAGTACCATAGCACACCTCCTCGTTTCGTGTATTCTATCACGCCGCGTTCGAAAAATCCACCGCAGGCAAAAAAACATGACAAAAACACCGCCGCAAAGCAAAAGAACCTCTTTTCTTCTGCCGGAATCCATGGTATACTGCCATTGAAAAAGCACGGTTGCCTCATCATTCACTGCCACCACCATCTACTCAAAACGAAGGAGACACTGCCATGAGAAGAACAAAAATCATCTGCACACTCGGCCCCGCGACCGACAACCCGGATATGATTCGCGCACTCATTCGCGGCGGCATGAACGCCGCCCGCTTCAACTTCTCCCACGGAACGCATGCCGAACAGCTCGAGCGCCTGCAGATGCTGACCGCCGTGCGCGATTCCATGGGCGCTGCGGTTGCAACGATTCTGGATACAAAGGGTCCGGAAATCCGCGTGCGCAAGTTCGCCGCGCCCGTAGCGCTGAAGGCGGGCGACGACTTCACCCTCACGGCAGAGGACGTCGTCGGCGACGAGCACCGTGTCTCCGTCACCTACCCCCATCTGGCAGAGGAGCTTGCTCCGGGGCAGCAGATTCTGATTGACGACGGGCTGGTGGCGCTCTGCGTCCGCGAGACCGTCGGCAGCGAGGTCCGCTGCACCGTCGTCAACGGCGGAACGCTGTCCTCCAACAAATCCATCAACATCCCCAACGTGCACATCCACCTGCCCGCACTGACGGAGCAGGACATCTCCGACATCCGGTTCGGCGTGGAGAACGACTTTGACTTCATCGCCGCGTCCTTCATTCGTCAGGCGGCGGACGTGGAGGCGATTCGTCAGGTGCTGCGCGAATGCGGCGGCGAGAACATCCAGATTATCTCCAAAATCGAGAATCAGGAGGGCGTGGACAATCTGGAGGAGATCATCGCCGCGTCGGACGGCATCATGGTCGCCCGCGGTGACCTGGGCGTCGAGATTCCCGCCGCGCGGGTGCCGATTCTGCAAAAGCGGATGATTAAGGAATGCGTCAGCGTCGGCAAGATGGTCATCACCGCCACGCAGATGCTGGACTCCATGATACGCAATCCGCGTCCGACGCGCGCCGAGGTGTCCGACGTGTCGAACGCCGTGTTCGACGGAACGAGCTGCGTCATGCTCTCCGGCGAGACCGCCGCGGGCAAATACCCCGCCGAGGCGCTTGCCACCATGGACAGCATCGTGCGCGAGGCGGAGGCGTCCGTCCATTATTGGGGGCGCTTCGAGCGCCGCCATATCGCCACGCAGGCGACCATCAACGATGCCATCACCCACTCCTGCTGCCTCACGGCGATGGACCTGAAGGCAACGGCGATTATGACGACCACCAACTCCGGGCACACGGCGCGCATGATTTCGCGCTTCCGTCCCGACTGCCCGATTGCGGCGCTGACCATGCGAGAGCGCGTGCGCCGTCAGCTTGCGCTGAGCTGGGGCGTCGTGCCCTTCCTGACCGGCGAGGTGCACTCCACCGACCGCATCTTCTCCCTCTGCACGGAAACCGCGCGCAAGGAAGGGCTTGCCCGCCCCGGCGACACCGTGGTCATTACGGCAGGCGTTCCGCTGGGCAAGAGCGTGGAAACCAACCTGATGAAAGCCGAGGTCATCTCCGGGGACGGCATGTAAGGCCTCCGCCGGGCGCTCCTGCGTCGAAGGCATCCTCCGCACCAGAAAAAAAGGCGGTCCTGTGGTCATTGCCGCAGGACTGCCGTTTTGTTCTGTTACGCCGCGTTCTCGGAGATGCATTTGAGAAACACCCCGGCAAGCTTCGGGTCAAAGTGCGTGCCCGCGTCCGTCCGGA
>JAILRK010000112.1 GCA_024698225.1 Oscillospiraceae bacterium
CAGTTCCCGCTCGACACGTCCGGCAACGTACACGTTCTGCCGCGCCAGAAGCCCGCCCGCAAAGGCAAGGCGCTCGCCGGAGTCGTGGTTTCCGGCAATCAGCATCACGCAGACGCCCTGCTCCGCCAGCCCCTCCACCAGGCGGCTGAGCTGCGTCACCGCCGCGCCCGAGGGCGAGCCGCGGTCATAGACGTCGCCCGCCACGACCACGGCGTCGGGGCGCAGGGTGTCCGTCAGCTCCAGAAAGCGGTCAATCCAGAACGGCTGGTCGTTGTTCTCCAGCAGCGACACGCCGTGAATCACTTTGCCGAGGTGCAAATCGGCAATATGCAGAAAGCGCATGGGCAGTTCCCTCCTTCAGTGAAAATCTATGCGGTCGTTCTTTGTATATGATAGCCAAAAATCGGACAGAATGCAACCGTAAGTTTGCCCCTGCCGCGCGCCGTGCGCCCCGTCGGCACGGCTTGTCATCCGGCGGAAGAGGTGGTATACTGTGTTGGGAACGATTGCATTGGCTCCTACGGAAGCCGGAACGAAGGGAGAACGGGAATGAAGACAGGACTTGTGCTGGAGGGCGGCGCCATGCGGGGGATGTTCACCTGCGGCGTGCTGGACGTGTTCATGGAGCGGGGACTTGTCTTCGACGGCGCGGCGGGCATCTCCGCCGGGGCGGTGTTCGGCTGCAACTACAAATCGAGGCAGCCCGGGCGCGCCCTGCGCTACAACCTGCGCTATTGCCGGGACCCGCGCTACTGCAGCCTGCGCTCGCTGCTGAAAACGGGCGACCTGTACGGCGCGGCATTCTGCTATGACGAGCTTCCGAACCGGCTGGACGTGTTTGACCGCGCGGCGTTTCAAAGCAATCCCATGGCGTTTTACATCGGCGCGACGGACGTGCGGACCGGCGAGGCGGTGTACCACCGCTGCGAGGACGGCGGCGCGCGCGACCTGACCTGGATGCGCGCCTCGGCGTCCATGCCGCTGGTGTCCAGACCCGTCGAGGTGGACGGTCATACCCTGCTGGACGGCGGCATTGTGGACGCCGTGCCCTACCGCTGTATGGAGCGCAACGGGTACGAGAGAAACGTCATCGTGCTCACGCAGCCCGCGGGCTTTGTCAAGCAGCCGGCGAAGGGGCTTGCGCTGATGCGCCGTGGGCTTCGGCGCTATCCCAAAGTCGCCGAGGCGATGGCTGTCCGCCATGAGCGCTATAACCGGCAGATGCAGGAGATTGCGGCGCGCGAGGCGGACGGCAGGGCCTTCGTCATCCGTCCGCCGGAGGCGCTGGGCATAAGCCGCACGGAGCGCGACCCGAAGGAGCTGCAGCGCGTCTACGACGTCGGCAAGGCAACGGCGCTGCGCGTGCTTGACGACGTGCTGCGCTTCCTGCACCCGGGCGGGGAGACGGCGCAGCACGCCTGACGCCGGGGGGCAGACGGCAGAACAGAGAAAACGACGCTCTGAGGTCCACGACGGCCTCAGAGCGTTTTTTGCGCTTTATTTGGAAAACGACGCGCGGATTTGCCGCAGAAAGCGTTCCGCGATGGGCGTGAGGCGTTGATACCGGTTCCGGATGAAGTACATCTTCATCTCCAGCGGCGGCGTCAGGGGGCGGAACACAAGCCCGCTGCCCGGCGAGGTGTCCACCAGATTGTTCAGCGTCAGCAGCAGGCCAAGCCCCTCCCTTGCGAACATCGAGCCGTTGTAGGCAAGGCGGAAGGAGCCCTCCAGACGGAAGCGGGCGAACTGCTCCTTTGCCCAGGGGCGGATGTCGTTCTCCCAGCTCTGCTCGGAGGCGAACAGCGGCAGGCCTGCGAGGTCCTCGGCGCTGACGGCGGGCTTCGCCGCCAGCGCGGCGTGCTCCGGCATCGCCACGCCGAAGTAGTCCGCCTCTGGAAAGAGGACGTAGTCGTACTTGCGCTCGTCCGGCAGCTCGCAGATGACCGCGAAGTCCAGCAGCCCCTTGTCCAGCTTTTCCGTCACCTGCTCCGTGTCGCCGCTGGTGATGTGGTAGCGCAGGTTCGGATAGGTTGCCTTGAACGCGCGGATTTCCCGCGCCAGATGGCGAATCTGGTACGATTCCGCAAGCCCGAAATAGATGTCGCCGCCCGTGATGTCGTCCAGCGAGAGAAAGTCCCGCTCGATTCTGTCCGCCATGGAGATCAGGTCCTCCGCGCGGTCGCGCAGCAGGATGCCCTCCTCGGTCAGCGCGATGCTGAAGCTGTGCCTTGTGAAGAGCTTTTGCCCCAGCTCGTCCTCCAGCGCCCGGAGCGCCTTGGACAGCGTGGGCTGCGTGACGTGCAGCAGCTCCGCCGCGTGGGACATGTTCTCCTCCCGCGCCACGGCGAGAAAATAGCGCAGTGTACGGATTTCCATGACTGCCTCCTTTGATATGCTGAAAATGAATATCATGATATGAATTATAACCATTTGCGCAGACGATTGCAAGGTGGTATTCTGTGTGGTAACAGATGTTTGCCGTGCTGCGGCACGGGCGCGATGACGAATGAAAAGGAGCAGACGACCATGATAACGAAAGAAACGCTGACCCTCACGCAGGCGTGGGACAAGACCTTTCCGAAAAACGACGCGGTGGACCACAGCAAGGTCACCTTTGTCAACCGCTACGGCATCACGCTCGCGGCGGACCTCTACGTGCCGAAGAACGCCTCCGGCACGCTGAGCGCGATTGCGGTCAGCGGTCCGTTCGGCGCGGTGAAGGAGCAGTGCTCTGGGCTCTACGCGCAGGAGATGGCGGCGCGCGGCTTCCTGACCCTCGCGTTTGACCCGTCCTTCACGGGCGAGAGCGGCGGGAACGTCCGCTATATGGCGTCGCCGGACGTCAACACGGAGGACTTCATGGCGGCGGTGGACTATCTCTCACTGCGGAAGGACGTGGACAGCGCGCGCATCGGCATTCTCGGCATCTGCGGCTGGGGCGGCATGGCCATCAACACCGCCGCGCTCGACACCCGCGTCAGGGCGACGGCGGCGATGACGATGTACGACATGACGCGTGTGAACGCCAACGGTTACTTCGACGCCGAGGACAGCGAGGAGGCGCGCTATGCCAAGAAAGCGGCGCTGTGCGCGCAGCGGTTGGCGGACCTCAGAGCGGGCGAATACACGCTCGGCGGCGGCGTGGTCGACCCGCTGCCGGAGGACGCGCCGTACTTCGTGCGCGACTATTACGACTATTACAAGACCCCGCGCGGCTATCATCCCCGCTCGCTCAACTCCAACGGCGGCTGGAACGTGATTGGCTGCGAGAGCTTCATCAACCAGCCTATCCTCCGCTACAGCAACGAGATTCGCAGCGCGGTGCTGATTGTCCACGGGGAAAAGGCGCACTCCTGCTACTTCGGCAGGGACGCCTACGAGAACATGGTGAAGGGCAGCAAGTACGCGGACAACAAGGAACTGCTCATCATCCCCGGCGCAAGCCACACCGACCTGTACGACGGCGGCACGACGAATGCGATTCCCTTTGACAAGCTGGAGAAATTTTACACAACGTATCTGAATTGAGGTGAACGGAATGGGAAAGAAGATTTTGATTGTATCGTCCAGCCTGCGCAGCGGCAGCAACTCGGAGCGTCTGGCGCAGGAGGCGGCGCGCGGCGCGCGCGAGGCGGGAAACGAGGTGGAGTTCGTCAGCCTCCGGGGAAAGGACCTGCGCTTTTGCAAGGGCTGCCTTGCCTGCCAGCGGACGGGGCGCTG
>JAILRK010000129.1 GCA_024698225.1 Oscillospiraceae bacterium
TTGTATTCCTTCACCACCGCGCGAACCGCCGGCAGCAGGGCAATGCCGTCGCTGGTCAGCTCAATGCCCGAGCGGCTGCGGTTGAGCAGACGGACGTTCCATTCGCTCTCCAGGTCGGCAATCATTTTGCTGACGGCGGACTGGGTATAGCCCAGCTCGTTGGCGGTCTGCGTGATGCTGCCCGTTTCCACCGTGCGGAGGTACGCGATGTATTTGCGAATGCTCATGTCAATTCCCCCTTGTTTGTCTCTATTGTATTCCGTTTTGGAATAAAATGCAATCAATACTTTCTCTTGCGATTTGAATAAGCAAAATGTACAATATACATGAATGACGTGCACACATGATTGTCCATTCTGTTGCAATCAAAGCGCAAATAAAGAAGGAGGCAGAAAAGATGATTCGTTATTCCGCAATCGGCGCTGTCGGCTATGTCTGCGGCGAAATGCTGCGCATGATGGTGGCGCACCCGGAGGGACAATTGGTCAACGTACTGGATTCCTACGGTGCCGGAGACCCGATTTCACTGCACCACCCCGCACTGCGCGGCTTCTATGACCAGAAAATCATGGACCTGACCGAGGAGAACGTCCGCAAGACCGCTGAGGACAGCGACGTGGTCTTCATCCAGGTTCCCTCCGGCGACGTGTCCAAGTGGGCGGAGATTATCCTTGCCGCGGGCAAGAAAATCATCGACATTGGCGCGGACATCCGCTTCCGCGATGTGGCCGTGTGGGAGAAGTGGTACGGCATGAAGCACCCGAATCCCGAGCTGACCCACAACGCGATTTACTGCATTCCCGAGGTCATGCGCGAGCTTGCCAAGGGGCAGAGCTGCATCGCCAACCCCGGCTGCTATCCCACCGCGTCCACGCTCGGCCTGATGCCGATGCTCGAGACGGGCAACGTCGTGGAGAACACCATCGTCATCGACTCCAAGAGCGGTTACACCGGCGCGGGCCGCCGTCCCGCCACGAACAAGCTGCTCACCGAGGCGGAGAACAACTTCTGCGCCTATGCCCTCGGCGGCGGACACCGCCACACGCCCGAGATTGAGCAGAACATCGCCTACATCACCGGCAAGGACCTGATGAAGCCCGAAACCTGGCAGTTCATCAACTTCCAGCCGCATCTTCTCCCGCAGGTGCGCGGCATCGAGGTCACGATTTACGCCACGCTCAAGCAGGACTACACCAACGACGAGCTCTACGAGATGTACAGCAAGCGCTATGCCGACGAGCCCTTCGTGCAGGTCTATCCCGCCAGCCAGCCCGTGCAGACCAAGTGGGTCTACGGCACGAACTTCTGCGCCATGACCCCGACCTATGACAAGCGCACCAAGCGCCTGATTGTCTCGAGCGTCATCGACAACATCGGCAAGGGCGCCGCCGGACAGGCGATTCAGAACATGAACCTCATCATGGGCATTCCCGAGACGACGGGCCTTATGTATCCCGCCATGTATCCGTAATCCCCGCGTCAGAAAACACGTTCGTATTCCTTTCGCTCCGCGGAGCGAAAACAGTTTAGAAAGGAGCCACCCCATGGAGTATAAACTCATTGAAGGCGGCGTGACCGCGCCGCAGGGCTTCACTGCAGGTGCCTATTATGCCGGCGTCAAGAACCCCAACAAGAAGCAGGAAAAGCCCGACGTAGCCATCATCTATTCCGAGAAGCCCTGCTCCTGCGCCGCATGCTTCACCACGAACAAGTTCTGTGCGGCCCCGGTCATCCTTGACCGCGAGATTCTCAAGAAGGGCAAGGCGCGCGCCGTGGTCATCAACTCCGGCAACGCCAACGCCGCCACCGGCGAACAGGGCATCAAGGACGCCAAGGCCGTCGAGACCGAGGCGGAGAAGCTGCTGGGACTCGGCGAGGACGAGGTCTTCGTCTGCTCGACCGGCGTCATCGGTCAGCGCCTGCCCTATGAGCGCGTCATCGACGGCGTGCGCCATATCGTGCCCGACATGAGCAAGGAAAAGGGCACCGATGCGGCGTGGGCCATCATGACCACCGACACGAAGAAAAAGGAATCCGCCTATGAGCTTCAGCTCTCCGGCGGCACCGTCCGCATCGGCGCGATGGCGAAGGGCTCCGGCATGATTCACCCGAACATGGCGACCATGCTGGTCTACGTCACCACCGACGCCATGGCAGAGCCTGCCGACCTGCAGAAGATGCTCTCCGCCGCGGTGGATAAGAGCTTCAACATGTGCACGGTGGACGGCGACACCTCCACCAACGACTCCATCTTCCTGCTGGCGAACGGTGCGTCCGGCGTCGAAATCAAGACCGAGGACGACAAGAAGGCGCTTGCCGGTCTGATTGAGCACATCTGCCTGGACATCACCCGCCGCATCGCCTCCGACGGTGAGGGCGCGCAGCACCTCATCGAGGTCGAGGCGTACGAGCTGCCCACCGAGCACGACGCGCGGCTGGTGGCGAAGTCCATCGCCGGCTCGATGCTCTTCAAGGCGGCGGTCTTCGGGCGCGACGCCAACTGGGGCCGCATCATGGCGGCTGCCGGCTACTCCGGCGCGGACGTCGACCCGACGCACGCGGACTGCATCATCAAGAGCGCCGCGGGCGAGGTGCAGGTGATGAAGGACGGCTTCGGCACCGACTTCTCCGAGGAGCTGGCGACCAAGATTCTCACCGAGCACGACGTCACCGTCATCGTCCGCTTCTATCAGGGCGAGGGCTGTGCCAAGGCCTGGGGCTGTGACCTGACCTACGACTACGTCAAAATCAACGGCGACTACCGCACCTGATTTCCCATCTCACTTGAAAGGAGCGATTCCGATGGACATCTCCCAGAAGGTCGAGACCTTGATGGAGGCCATGCCCTACCTGCAGAAATACGCGGGCAAGACGGTCGTCATCAAGTACGGCGGCAACGCCATGATCAACGAGCAGCTCAAGGACGCGGTCATGCACGACATCGTGCTGCTGCAACTGCTGGGCATGAAGCCGGTGCTCTCCCACGGCGGCGGACCCGGCATCAACAAAATGCTCGACAAGCTGGGCATCCCCGTGCAGTTCATCAACGGCCTGCGCTACACCTCCGAGGACACGATGCGCGTCGTGGAGGCGGTGCTGGTCGGGCAGGTGAACACGGAGCTGGTGGGCTTTATCAACAAGCTCGGCGGCAGGGCGGTGGGGCTCTCCGGCGTCAGCGGAGACATCTATCACTGCCACAAACGTGCCGAGGAGCTGGGCTTCGTGGGCGACATCGACGCCGTCAACGTCGCCGCCATCCGCGCCGTGCAGGATGCGGGCTTTATCCCCGTCGTCGCGCCCGTGGGTACGGACGGGCAGGGCAACACCTACAACATCAACGGCGACACCGCCGCCGGCAAGCTGGCAAGCGCGCTGGGCGCCGAGAAGCTCATCCTGCTGACCGACATCGAGGGCCTTTGCAACTCCATCGAGCTGCGCGACGTCATCAGCTACCTCAATATTGCCGACGTGCCCATGCTCAAGGAGAAGGGCGTCATCGCCGGCGGCATGATTCCCAAGGTGGACTGCTGCGTGCAGGCAATCGAGGAGGGCGTCACCAGCGTCCACATCATCGACGGCAGAAAGCCGCACAGCATCCTCTATGAGGCGTTTACCGCCGAGAATCTCGGCACCACCATCGGCACGGCGCAGCCAAGCGTCGGCATTAAGTAACACTATTTTACAGGAGGAACCTATCATGCTGGAAAAGTTCAAGAGCAATGCAGAAGTCATCGAAGCCGGTGACAAGTACCTCTATGGCAACCACATCCGTATGCCGCTGTCCATGGAGCGCGGCGAGGGCTGCTGGGTTTTTGACAAGGACGGCAACAAGTACCTCGACTACGTCGGCGGCATTGCGGTCAACGGCCTCGGTCATTGCCATCCGCGCATCCAGGAGTGCCTGCGCGAGCGTGCGGAGACCATCCTCCACTGCTCCAACTACTTCTACAACGAGCCCGCCGTTCAGACCGCGAAGCTGATTGTCGAAAACAGCTGCTTCGAGAAGGTGCTCTTTGCCAACTCCGGCGCAGAGGCGAACGAGGGCCAGATTAAGCTGGCGCGCAAGTATGCCAAGGACCACGGCCATCCCGAGCGCTTCGTCGTCATCACGATGCACAACAGCTTCCACGGCAGAACGCTGGCGACCTGCACGGCGACCGGTCAGTACGGCGTGCACCGCTACTTCGAGCCGCTGCCCGCGGGCTTCCGCTATGCCACCTTCAACGACCTTGACAGCGTCAAGGCGCAGGTCGACGAGTACACCGCCGCCATCCTCACCGAGCCTGTTCAGGGCGAGGGCGGCGTGCGTCCGGCGAGCAAGGAGTTCCTGCAGGGCCTGCGCGAGCTGTGCGACGAGAAGGGCATCCTGCTGATGTTCGACGAGGTCCAGGTCGGCTCCGGCCGCACGGGCAAGCTCTTTGCGCACCAGTATTACGGCGTGGAGCCGGATTGCTGCTCCATGGCGAAGGCGCTGGGCTCCGGCGTGCCCATCGCGGCGGTCTGCGCGCGCGGCGACGCGGCGAAGACGCTGACCCCGGGCACCCACGGCTCCACCTTCGCCGGCGGCCCGCTTGCCTGTGCGCTGGCGGCGACCACGCTGGACGTGATGATCAACGAGGGCGTGCTGGACAACTGCACCAAGGTCGGCGAGTACTTCCGCAAGCGCGCGCACGAGGTCATCGAGAAGAACCATCCCGACGCAGTGGATGAGATTCGCGGTCTCGGTCTGATCAACGGCATCCAGCTCAAGAAGGAGAGCGGCGCGCCGGTGGTTGACCTCTGCTTCAAGGACAGCAAGGTGCTCATCAACAACACCAACGGCAACGTCCTGCGCTTCATTCCGCCTCTGGTCACGACCGAGGAGGAGGTCGATATCGTCATCAAGGCAGTGGATGACGCCATGACCAAACTCGGCTGGTAAAATCGACCTTGACATGAACAAAATCAATAAGTTGAATTAAAATTATTGAACACCACTTGCCAAATACATGCCGCTGTGCTACGATAGCACGGTGGAGGAGGAGAGCAGGAGGTAGCGCACCACCCAAATTTCAGACATGGCACTTACCGTAAAACGAAGTTCACCATTCCACCAAAACGAAAGTTTTCAGAAAGGTTGGTAAAGAAACAATGAGTCAAGAGAAAAAGAAAACCCCGCAGGTTAAGCTCTGGCACGCGCTGGTCGTCCTTCTGATTACCATCGCCGTCATGGCAAGTTCCATCCTTGAGCTTGACAATCCGCTGTTTATGGGCGTGGATGAGGTCCATGGACCGATGTTCATCGGCGTCTGCGCCGCCGCGATTATGGCGCTGTGCATCGGCTTCAAGTGGGAAGACCTCGAAAAGATGATGCTCGACGGCATCTACAAGGCGCTGCAGTCCATTCTGATTCTTGCCATCGTCGGCATTCTGGTCGGCGTGTGGATTGATGCAGGCGTCGTGCCGACGATGATTTACTACGGTCTGAAGATTCTCAGCCCGAAAATCTTCCTTGTGGCAGTCGTTCTGATTTGCTCCATCACCTCTCTTGCAACCGGTACCTCCTGGGGCACGATGGCGTCCATGGGCGTTGCCTTCCTCGGCATCTCCTACGGCATGAACCTCAACCCCGCGGTCACGGTCGGCGCGATTCTTGCCGGTGCGTACTTCGGCGACAAGATGTCCCCGCTGTCCGACACCACGAACCTCGCCCCTGCCATGGCGGGCACCGACGTCATGAGCCACGTGAAGTTCATGCTTCTGCCCACCGGCGTCACCTATCTCATCTGCCTTGTCGTCTTCCTGATTTTCGGCTTTACCGGCGTCAGCGGCAGCGCGGACATGAGCCAGGCGGCGGAGTTGGGCGACGCCATCGGCGGCATCTTCCACACCAACCCGATTCTCATTCTCCCGCCGATCATCGTCATTGTTGCCATTGCGCTCAAGGTTCCCGCGATTCCCGGCATCACGCTGGGCATCTTCTCCGGCGGCATCCTCGGCATCATCTTCCAGCCCAGCTGCAACCTCGGCTCCCTGCTGGTTGCCAGCTACGGCGGCTACTCCCTCGCTGAGTCCACCGGGCTTGAGGCGGTGGACGGTCTGCTGGAGCGCGGCGGTATTGACTCCATGCTCTTCTCCATCTCCCTGACCATCATCGCCATGATGTTCGGCGGCATTATGGAGGGCACGGGCATGATGGGCGTCATCGTCGACCAGATCAAGAAGCTCGTCAAGACCCCGGCATCCCTCGTCACCGCGACCGAGCTGACCTGCCTTGTCTCCAACATCACCATGCCCGAGCAGTACATCTCCATCATCATCCCCGGCCGTATGTATGCTGCCGAGTATGAGAAGATGGGCCTGCACCCCGCCTGCTGCTCCAACGCACTGGAGAGCTCCGGTACGGTTACGTCCGCACTCGTTCCGTGGAACACCTGCGGCGCGTACATCCGCAGCACGCTGGGCCTGAGCGCCTGGGGCGCCGGAGGCTACGGTCCCTATGCCATCTTCAACTGGCTCATGCCGATTATGAACATTGTGATGGCCTACCTCGGACTGACGGTCGCAGACATGAACAACGTCCGTCTTGCCAAGAAAAAGGCAAAGAAGTAAGGGAAGACGGTCATGAATGCAAGAGATCGTTATCCGCAACTGGAGGTCGATCTCGGCAAGCTGAAAGAAAACCTGACAGCGCTCCGGGAGCGCTGTCAGGATTCTTTTGTCGGGATTGTCGGCGTGGTCAAGGGCGTCAACGCCTGGGACGCCGTGGTGAAGACCTATGACGCGGCGGGGCTGCAGTATCTGGCAAGCTCCCGCTGCGACCAACTGCGCAAGATGCGCGAGCTGGGCGTCACAACGAAGCTGATGCTGATTCGCATTCCGATGTACAGCGAGCTTGACGAGGTCGTGGCGCTGGCGGACGCCAGCGTGCAGAGCGACCTTGGCGTGCTGCGCGCCACGGACGCCGCGGCGGCGCGGGCGGGGAAGACCCACAGCGTGCTGCTGATGATTGACCTCGGCGACCTGCGCGAGGGCTTCTGGAGCGCGGAGGAGCTGATTGACGCCGCCGTGGAGGTCGAGACGCAGCTCACGCACCTGCACCTGCTGGGCGTGGGCGTGAACCTGAGCTGCTATGGCTCCATCCGCCCGGACAAGCGGAACATGCAGGGCCTTGCCAGCCTCGCCTTTGAGGTGGAGCAGGCCATCGGCAGACCGATTGAGATGGTCAGCGGCGGCGCCTCGACGAGCACCTATATGGTGCTGGACGGCACGATGCCCGGGCGCATCAACAACCTGCGCCTCGGCGAGATTCTGCTGGTCGGGCGCGCAAACTACGGCTGCGACCCGGACTTTACGAACCGGGACGCCTTTACGCTGCGCGCCGAGGTCATCGAGTGCCGCGACAAGCCCAGCTTCCCGGTGGGCCAGCTCACCGTGGACGCCTTCGGGCGCGTCGGGCACTATGAGGACCGCGGCATTCGCCGCCGCGCGCTGGTTGCGCTGGGCAAGGTGGACTATGGCGACTGCGCCGACATCGTCCCGCGCATGCCGGGCGTTGAGGTGCTCGGCGCGTCGAGCGACCACACCATCCTCGACGTGGAGGCGGCGAAGGAGCAGGTCAGGGTGGGCGACGTGCTGGAGTTCGACGTCAACTACGGCTCGCTTGTCAACCTGACCGAATCCCCCGGCGTTACGCTGCTGGCAAAGGAATAGAAAAACGGTCGTACGGGCGCGGACGCCGGACCCGCACGGCACAACAGGAGAATCATCATGGACATTCTTTCCGGTCTGCGGGACTTCATCGTGGAGAGTCCCGGCAGCTTCCACGCCGTCGCCGCGCTGCAGCGTCGGCTTGACGCCGCGGGCTTCACCCGCCTGCGAGAAAACGAGCGCTGGACGCTCACGCCGGGACAGGGCTATTACGTGACGCGCAACGCCTCGATTGTCTCGTTCCGCCTGCCGGCGCGTGAGGTGAACGCCATTCATATCATCGCCTCGCACAGCGATTCACCGTCCTTCAAGCTCAAGCCGGACCCCGCGCTCTGGCGCGAGGGCACGCTGCGGCTCAACGTGGAGGGCTACGGCGGCATGATTCGCCGCTCCTGGCTCGACCGCCCGCTCTCCGTTGCGGGGCGCGTCCTGATTGCGGACGGGGACGCGCTGCGGGAGAAGCTTGTGTACGTTGACCGCGACCTGCTGCTGATTCCCTCGCTCGCCATCCACCTCAGCCGGGACGCGTCCGCGCCGGTCGAAACGCTGAGCGTGCAGAACGAGCTGCTGCCGCTGCTGGGGCTGCGGGAGGACGGCTGGGCGCGCGTGCTCGGCGAGGCGGCGGGGACCGCGCCGGAGCGGATTCTGGGCGCGGACCTGTTTCTCACCTGCCGCGCGCAGCCGAGCGTCTGGGGCGCGGACCGTGAGTTTTTCTCCGCCCCGCGGCTGGACGACCTCGCCTGTGTCTACACCACGCTGTGCGGCTTTCTTGCCGCCGCGCCGGCGGAGCACATCGCGGTCCACGCGGTCTTCGACAACGAGGAGGTGGGCAGCCGCTCGCTGCAGGGCGCGGAGTCCGACTTCCTTGCCGCCACGCTGCGGCGCGCCTGCCGCGCGCTCGCTCTGGACGACGAGGGCTTTGCCGCCCTGCTTGCGGACAGCTTCCTCGTCTCCGCGGACAACGCGCACGCGCTGCACCCGAACTACGCCGGACGCTATGACCCCGTCAACCGCCCGCAGCTCAACGGCGGCATCGTGCTCAAGCACCAGGCAGGACAGCGCTACACCACCGACGCGGTGAGCGAGGCGCTGCTTCGCAGCGTCTGCCGCCGCTGCGGCGTTCCCGTGCAGGACTACGCCAACCACGCGGACGTGCCCGGCGGCTCCACGCTTGGCAACATCTCCGTCACGCAGCTCTCCGTGCGCAGCGTGGACGTCGGCCTGCCGCAGCTCGCCATGCACGCGGCGTACGAGACCATGGGCGCGCAGGACGCGCAGGCCATGGCGGACTT
>JAILRK010000057.1 GCA_024698225.1 Oscillospiraceae bacterium
GGTGATGAACGTTTCCCTGAAGAGAAAGGCGGCGCTGGCCATCCTGAGCCTCGCCGGAGTAATCAGCGTGCTTTCCATCCTTGCCTTCGACAGAGTGATTCACAGCGTGATTGTGTCGCAATATGAGGCGCGTTCCATTGAAATTGCCTCATTGGTGGCGGCGGAGATTGACCCACAGCGCATGTCCAAGGTCCAGCAGGCGGTCCGGGAGGTTTATGACCGCGCCGGGAACAAGGTCATGAGCGACCAGTGGGGAACGCCTGCGTTTGATGCATACGTTTCGCAGTATGCGGGCATTGAGAACCTGACGGACCATCGGACGCTGCGCGCAGACCTGCGGAGAATGCAGGACGTGCTGGACGTGGATTGCCTCTACATTGTCTGGCTGGACGTTGTGAACGAGTGCATCGTGTATCTGATTGACGCCTCCTACGAGGACGTTACCCCGGTTGGCTGCATTGACCCGATTTTCGCGGAGGACGCGGAGGCGCTGAGCGACCCGAGGGTCGGCTTTGCGCCGAACATCACCAACACGCCGGAATACGGGTGGCTGATTGCAACCGGCATGCCTATCTGTGACGAGCAGGGAGAGGTCATCGCCATCGCTGCCGTGGATATCTCCATGAACGAGGTTGTGGCGCAGCAGCGGCGCTTTGTGGGACGTGCTGCGCTTGCGTTTCTGGGCATCATTGCCATCGTGTGCCTGTTTGGCATCGGTCTGGTCAACCGCGTGATTGTCCGGCCCATCAACACGCTCTCTCAGGCTGCCAGACAATATGCGGGCAATCGCAAGGCGTTCTCTGCGCTCAAACTGTCCGGAGGCGATGAAATCGGCGTGCTTGCGGCGTCCATGGCGCACATGGCGGAGGAAATCAACACCCACATCAGCAGTCTGGAGCAGATGACAAACGACCTGATTCGGGCGCGCGAGCGTGCCGACGAGATGGACCGGGCGGCAAACGTCGACGCGCTGACCAAGGTGCGGAACAAGCGGGCGTTTGATGCGGAGGTCCAGCGGCTGGATGACAGCGAGCGGCCCTACGCTCTGGTGATGATTGACATGAACGGGCTGAAAGCAATCAACGACACCTACGGCCACGAAGCCGGCAACAACAGCATCAAAGCCGTCTGCCGCACGGTCTGCCGGACCTTCCGGCATTCCCAGGTGTACCGACTGGGCGGGGACGAATTTGTCGCGCTCCTTGAGGGGGACGACTACGAGGACCGGGTCGCGCTGCTGCGCGCCGTGAAGGAGGCGTTCGCGCAGAACGCGGCGTCCGCTTCCCTGCCCGCGTGGGAGCGCGTGACCGCGGCGGTCGGACTGGCGGAATATATCCCCGGAACAGGCGAACGCGCCGACAGCGTTTTCAAACGCGCCGACGCGGCCATGTATCAGCATAAAAAAGCGATGAAGGAACAGCACCGCGAGGGGTGAGAGGCGGAAAGACAGCCTGCGAAACGCAACGGAGGGGGTCAAGGGACCGGAGGATTGTTTTATGCTGCATGACGGACTGTACGAGCAAATCATCAATAAGGCTTTGGACGCAGAGCTTGCCGGGACGGACAAGTTCCGTCAGACTGCGCCCATCGATGCTGCCGAGGCGTCGATGCTGCTTGCAAAGTACGTTGCCGAGGTCGTAAAGCGCGGACTCGACAACCTTCGCGACAAGGGCGGCGACCTGCACGCGCAGGTCGCGCTGACCAATCAGATCATCACCACCATTCAGGCGGAAACAAAAGAAGCTGACTTCGACGCGCTGTCTGTTGCAGAGCGTGCGGAGCAGCTTCTTGCGTTGTTTGAGCGCCGAAACCACAGCTGGGCGGCCGACAAACACACGCAAATCCCGCGCCCGGAGACATCCCTTGCGCAGTCCAGCCTGTTCACCGGCGCTGTCCACGAGCCGCAGATGTATACTGAGTTGAAAAAGGAGATTGTATCCTGCAATCGCATCGACATGCTGGTCTCCTTCATCAAGTGGAGCGGCCTGCGGCTCATCATGGACGAGTTGCGTTCATTTGCGCAGAACGGCGGCGTGCTGCGCATCATCACGACCTCCTACATGGGCGCGACCGATGTAAAGGCCATTGAGGAACTGCGCAAGCTGCCAAACACGAGCATCAAGGTCAGCTATGACACCAAGCGCACCCGGCTTCACGCCAAAACCTATGTTTTCTACCGGGATACCGGCTTTACCACGGCCTATGTCGGTTCGTCCAACCTGTCCAACGCGGCCATCAGCAGCGGGCTTGAGTGGAACGTGAAGGTCACACGCAAGGACCTGCCGGAGACCATCGACAAGATTGCCGCTACCTTTGAAAGCTATTGGAATTCCTCTGAATTTGAGTATTACAGCGAGAGCCAGAGAGAGCGCCTTGCCAGGGCGCTGAAGGCGGAGAGGTACTTCGAGAGCAACAACGACGCACGTTACACGGTGGACATCCGGCCCTACGCCTACCAGCAGGAAATTCTGGACCGGCTGGACGCCGAGCGCACGGTCCGCGGCTGCACCCGCAACCTGATTGTCGCGGCGACCGGCACGGGCAAGACGGTGCTCTCCGCCCTGGACTACAAGCGCTTCCGCAGCCGGCACCCGGGACAGCCCTGCCGCCTGCTCTTTGTGGCGCACCGCGAGGAGATTCTCAGGCAGAGCCTGTATACCTTCCGCGCCGTGCTGAAGGACGCCAACTTCGGCGAGCTGTACGTTGGCGGACATCGCCCGGAGAGCATTGACAACCTGTTTCTCTCCATCCAGACCTTCCACTCGCAGGACTTTGCCGAAAAGACCACGCCGGATTTCTATGACTACATCGTGGTGGATGAATTCCATCACGCCGCGGCGCCGACGTATCAAAGCCTGCTTGCGTACTATCAGCCGAGGATTCTGCTGGGCCTGACGGCGACGCCGGAGCGCATGGACGGCAGGAGCATCCTGCCCTACTTCAACGAGCGCATTGCCGCGGAAATTCGTCTGCCGGAGGCGATAGACCGCAAGCTGCTTTGCCCGTTCCAGTACTTCGGCGTCACCGACGTGGTTGACCTGCAAACGCTGAAATGGACGCGCGGCGGCTATGACAAAGGAGAATTGAGCGCGCTCTATCTCAGCGGAGGCGTGGCGGACCGCCGCGCGAATATGGTGGTCGCGGCGCTGCTGCGGTATGTGACGGACATCGACGAGGTGAAGGGACTCGGTTTCTGCGTCAGCGTGGAGCACGCGGCCTTCATGTGCCGCTATTTCAACGGGCACGGCATTCCGGCCATTTACCTGAGCGCGCAGTCTCCGGACGAGGAGAGACATCAGGCCAGAGAGCGGCTTGTATCCGGCGCGGCGCGGTTCATCTTCGTGGTGGACCTCTACAACGAGGGCGTGGACATCCCGGAGGTCAACACCGTCCTGTTCCTGCGCCCTACGGAGTCGCTGACCGTCTTTCTCCAGCAGCTTGGCCGCGGCCTGCGCCTCAGCGAGGGCAAAGAATGCCTGACCGTGCTGGATTTCATCGGTCAGGCAAATAAGCGCTATCATTTTGAGGACAAGTTTGCCGCGCTGCTCTCCAACACGAGCGGCAGCGTAACGCGCGAGCTGAAAGACGGCTTCCTCTCCGCGCCGAAGGGTTGCTACATCCAGTTGGAAAAGAAGGCTGCGAAATACATTCTGGAGAACATCCGCGCTTCGTACGGCAGCAGCGCCGGGCTGGTGACGCGCATCGCATCCTTCGAAGAGGACACCGGCCTTGCCCCGACGCTTTCGCGTTTTCTGGACTATGACCGCCTCGACCCGCGCAGCATGTACAGGTTTTCGTCGTTTTCCCGCCTCTGCGTAAGGGCGGGCGTGCGAGAGGACTTCAGCGAGGCGATTGAGGGCGACATGACGAAGGCGCTGTCGCGGCTCGCCGTGGCAGACGCCCGCCGCTGGATCGGGTTTTTGCTGAACATCCTGCCGCGGCTGAACGATGTGGATTTCGCCGCCCTGTCGGCGTTGGAGCGGCGGATGCTCCAGATGTTTTACGTCACCGTGTGGGGCAAGGCCGCCGAACCCTGGAACGGCGACGAGATGCTGGACCATTTGTACGCGCTCTCGGACAGCCCCGTGATGCTTGCCGAGCTGCTTGCGCTGCTGCAATACCGCTATGACCACATCGACTTCATCGACGCACCGCTGGAGGTGGGCTTTGACTGCCCGCTCGACCTGTATTGCAACTACACGCGCGACCAGATTCTGCTTGCGCTGGACTTCATGAAGCCCTCCACCGTGCGGGAGGGCGTGAAGTGGCTGCCGGAGCAGAAGCTGGACGTGTTCTTTGTGACACTGAACAAAGCGGACAAGGACTATTCCCCCACGACCATGTACAACGACTACTCCATCAATGAGCGGATGTTCCACTGGCAGAGCCAGAGCACCACCGCGGCGGCGTCTGCGACCGGCCAGCGGTATATCCACCACAAAGAGCGCGGCAGCCGTGTGCTGCTGTTCGTCCGCGAGTTCAAGACGGACCGCATCAGCGGCGGCGCGGAGGCGTATACCTGTCTCGGCACGGCCCAGTATGTGAAGCACGAGGGTGAGAAGCCGATGAACATCACCTGGCGGCTGGACCATCCGATTCCGGCAAAGTACCTGAAGAAGACGAACAAGCTGGTTGTGGGATAGCGGCGGCGCTTTGACGCCGTAGCCGGGTGCGGGCAATTCCGCCTGCACGGGAAAAGGGACGCGTCCTGCGCATCCTGCGCGCGGCGGGTGCAGGCGTCAAGCCGCGCTCAGAAGTGCTCCTGCGCGTAGCGGGCCAGCTCCTCGCGGAAGTCCGGGTGGGCGACGGAGACCATCGCCGCCGCGCGCTCCCGGACGGAGAGGCCGGAGAGTTTGACCACGCCGTATTCGGTCGCAACGTACTGAATCATCGTGCGCGGCGCGCTGACCGTGCTGCCGCCGGGGATGAACGGCACGATGTTCGATTTGCGCTCGCCGTCTTTTGTGACGCGGGAGGCGTGCATGCAGACGAAGCCCTTGCCGCCTGCCGAGCGGTACGCGCCCTCGAGAAAGTCCATCTGCCCGCCGATGCCGGAGAGCTGCCGCGTGCCGGCGCTCTCACCGTTTTCCTGCCCCATCAGGTCGAGCTGCACGCCGCCGTTGATGCTGATGACGTTGCGCATCGTGGCGATGCGGCCGGGGTCGTGCACGTAGTCGAGGTCGCCGGGGTGGAAGCGCTCGGGCTCCGCGTCCAGCCAGTCGTAGAGCGCCTGCGAGCCGATGGCGAGGTTCCAGGTGGACAGCCCCGTGTCGAACTCCTTGCGCGCGTTCGTCAGCTTGCCCTCGCGGTACATCATCAGGAACGCGTCGCTGATGGTGCCCGTGTGACAGCCAACGTCGCGCAGACCGGACGCGGCGACCATGCTCGCCACGGCGAAGGGCACGCCGCCCACGCCGAGCGACAGCACCGCGCCGTCCGGAATCTCGCGCATGACGAGCTCGGCAATCCGCTCGTCCGTCTCGTTTGCCGCCTTGTAGCTGCGCTGCGGCAGCGGCTCGTGCGCTCCCTCGACGACGTAGTCCGCCTCGCTGAGGTGCACGCGGTGGGAGCCGTTCACGCCCTGCAGCCGCGGGTAGTGCTCGTTGAGCTCGAAGACGACCGTGCGTGCGTGTTCAAGAATCGTTCGCCAGCAGTAGTTGGAGAGGCCAAGCCCGCAGTACCCGTCCTTGTCCGGGCGGGAGACGGGCACGAAGGCGACGTCTACACGGATGTGACGGCGGTAGAGCTCCGGCAGCGAGCGCAGCATGACCGGCAGAAACTGCACGAGCCCGCGGCTTTGCAGCTTGCGCTCATAGTCGCCGATGTGCCAGCTGTAATAGTGGAAGGACTCCTGCGCGGGGTCGGCCTCGACGACCTCAATGCGCGGACGGATGACGAGTCCGCCGCGGATTTTGACGTCCTTCACCTTCCCCTTCCGCGCGGCAAGCGCGCGGTCCAGCAGCTCCGGAAAGCCTGCGCCGAAGCCGTAGTCCACCCAGTCGCCGTCGCGCACGGCCAGCTCGACCGCGCGTTCCGGCGTGAGAAACCTGCCTTTTTCCGAATGTGTCATATCCATCCTCCGTTTCTTCAGATTGCTTTTCCGCAAAAGACAGAAGTCTTCTGCGGAAGAGGCGCCGCCGAAGGCGGCATAGCATTGCCTCTGCGTTCTCGGGCTTGGCAATCTGCTCGTACTCTTTCACGTTTTCCAGCACGTGTTTTGCGTAGTCGATGCGCTTTTGTTCGTAGGCGCTCTTACCGACAAGCTGGTCGAGGCTCGCCACGCCCTTTTCCTTCATTTTTTTCGCAAGTTATTCCTCAGTGGTCTTGCGGACGTTTTCCATCGCCTCTCGCTCTTTTTTCGATGGGAATGCTTGGTTGAGTTTCGGTGGCATAGTCCTGCTTCCCTTTCCTGACGTTCATTGTTCTGCCCGAAGACGCGGGCAGCGCCTGTTTCCCCGGGTTGCCCCGCGTATCCCCGGACCGTACGGCGATGCGAAAATCTGCCGCAACGGTGTTCTTTGCCCGCCTATTATATGACAGAAGCTGCCCGCGTGCAAGTAAAAGCGGGATGCGGATGGTGCAACCGTGTGTGGCAGCTTCAAAAGTGATTTACTCAAAGCCACTTGACAATGTGACATGGTGATACTATACTAAAAACGTCGGAAGAAAGTCGCTACAAGTTATACAATATAGTGAAATGCCGTGGCGACAGAGGCAGAGCTTGCAACGGCTTTCCGCCAATCTGCGCAACCAAAACAACGATTAGGAGGAAATCACAATGGAAGCAAAGGCAAAAAGCGGCGCGAACATCGCCAAGTTTATCCTGCTCAATGCAATCGGCATTTTCATGTTCTTCATCACCGTCAGCATCAACGGCAAAAGCTCGATTCCGGTGGACCATATTGTGACGATAATTCGCTCGATTCCGTTCTTTGAAACGGTGTATGGCATCGCCATCGTCTGCATCGGAGCGGTCCTGCCCTTCCTCCGTAAGACGTGGAAAAAGGACAAGGTCACCATGGTCTTTTCCTTCCTGAAGCTGCTCGCCATCCCGTCCATGGTCATCTGGTTGACCAAGATGGGTCCGGCGCGCTGGTTTGACGGCGATATGCTGCCCTTTATTTACAACAAGGTGGTCCTGCCGGTCACCTGCCTCGTGCCTGTGGGCGCTGTGTTCCTGTCCTTCCTCATCAACTACGGCCTGATGGAGTTCATCGGCGTGTTCATGAAGCCGATTATGCGTCCCGTCTGGAAGACGCCCGGACGCTCCGCGGTCGACGCTGTGGCGTCCTTTGTGGGCAGCTATTCCGTGGGTCTGCTGATTACCAACCGCGTGTATAAAGAGGGTTACTATTCCACCAAGGAGGCCAGCATCATCGCCACCGGATTCTCGACCGTGTCCGCAACGTTCATGGTGGTTGTTGCCAAGACCCTGGGCCTGATGGACCACTGGAACGTGTACTTCTGGTCCACGCTGATTATCACCTTCGTTGTCACGGCGCTGACGACCCGCATCTATCCCCTAAGCCGGAAGCCCGACACCGGGTATCAGGGCATGGAGGTGGTGCCCGAGCCGATGCCCGAGAAGGGCAAGCTGATTTCCTCCGCGCTGGATGAGGGCCTGGTCGCCTGCGCCAAGGCACCCGGCATTCTGGAGGGTATCAAGAAGAACTTCATCGACGGCATCAACATGGCGCTGAGCATCGGACCCTCGCTGATGTCCGTGGGCTTCCTGGGCCTGCTGCTGGCAGAGTACACCCCGCTGTTCGACCTCATCGGCTACATCTTCGTCCCGTTCACCTTCCTCGTCGGCTTCGGCGGCGAGGCGGTCATGATGGGCAAGGCCTGTGCCATCAGTCTGGCAGAGATGTTCCTGCCCGCCAACATCGTGGCAGGGGCGTCCCCGATGGCGCAGTATGTCACCGCCATCGTCTGCGTGTCCGAGATTCTGTTCTTCTCTGCGTCGATTCCCTGCGTGCTGGGCACCGATATCGACATCAGTCTGAAGGACATTCTCATCGTCTGGGTGGAGCGCATCATCCTCTCGCTGCTCATTGCCGCAGTGGTGGTCCGCTTCCTGTTCCCCGTGTTCGGCGTGGCCTTCTGAGCCGCCGTTGAAAGGCTGGATTTCAGAAACACATAACGTGGAACGCGCGGCTTGTGTATCGGAAGCCCCTGACGCTGTGGACCAGCGCGTTCCTTTGCGACATGACAATGCTCCCCCTATTGTGACGGTGTTGCTTTTCACTGTTACGATAGGGGGAGCTTTTTTATTTGAATGCGGGTCTCGGCGATGTTTTCAGCGTCCAAATGGTTATAATGCAATAGAACAGTGGCGGGATTCGTTCTGCCCATACGCGGACATTTAATACTGATTTCAAATCAAAAAGATTGATTTGAAATCGCGCGTGCTCCGCACGCTCATGCCGCGCAAAGCGCGTCATGTCGTCTCATACGATACCTACGCGCCTGCGGCGCTATCAAAATGCTTTTCAAGCATTTTGATC
>JAILRK010000058.1 GCA_024698225.1 Oscillospiraceae bacterium
GATCAAAATGCTTGAAAAGCATTTTGATAGCGCCGCAGGCGCGTAGGTATCGTATGAGACGACATGACGCGCTTTGCGCGGCATGAGCGTGCGGAGCACGCGCGATTTCAAATCAATCTTTTTGATTTGAAATCAGTATCAGTCCCCGTGGCGGAAGCGCTCGCGGTGTCCGCCCATAATCTGGGCGAGCAGCACGCCGGTGTCCGGCGGGGTGAAGGTGATGGCGTTTGCCCCGGCGGCGATGGTGGCGCGGATGCTCTCGTCGGTGGGACCGCCGGTTGCCATGATGGGAATGTCGGGATGGCGGGAGCGCAATTGCTCCACCACCGCGGGCGTCAGCGTGGATGCCGCCACGTTGAGGATGTCCGCGCCCGCCTCGATGCGCGCGTCGGTGTCCTGCTCGGCGGAGACGATGGTGGCGATGACGGGGATGTCCACCGCCGATTTAATCCGGCGCAGCACGTCCGGCGTGACCGGCGCGTTGACCACGACGCCGAACGCGCCCATGTTCTCTGCCGCAAGCGACTGGTTGACCGAGCGCTCGCCCGAGGTGAAGCCGCCGCCCACGCCGAAGAACACTGGCATGTCCGCCGCGCTCATCACGGCACTGACGATGCGCGGCTGGGGCGTGAAGGGATAGACGGCGATGACCGCGTCGGCGTTGGTGTTGGCAATGATGGCGACGTCGGTGGAAAACATGATGGAGCGGAGCAGACGGCCAAAGATGCGGATGCCCGTGCAGGCCTCGATGCTCGTCGGTGCCTCAACCATGTGGTTGCGCAGAACGCCGGTGTAGTTGACGGGGCTTCTCATAGGGGGGTCTCCTTTCTTGCGGCGCGCCGTGTTACGGCGCGTCGTCGGTAAAATGCACGTGGGAAAAGATGTGGTCGGAGCAATAGCAGCGGTAGCCGACGCAGCGGGAGCAGTAGCGGAAGTCCAGCTCCGGGTTCGTGAGGTTCGTGCGCCCGCACACCGCGCATTTGCGCAGCCCGGCGTTGGCGGACTGCGCCTCGCGCCGCGTTTCGGCGGCCTTGCGGTGCACCTTCCGCTGCGCCTGGAACGTGCGCAGACCGAGCAGCGCGCACATCTCCGGCCAGAAGAAAATCAGGAAGTTCAGCAGCGCCATCAGGGGGATGACGGAGAAGTACCATGCGCCTGCAAGCACGTAGCGCACGATGCTCCAGGCGAAGAACGCGAGGTCGACGTAGGCGAGGTACTTGATTTTCATCGGGATGATGAAAAACAGCAGCACCTGCGCGTCCGGCCACATTGCCGCAAACGCGAGGAACATCGCGAAGTTGACGTAACCCGCGCCATACACGGGGACGGACGCGCCGATGATGAGGCTGACGAGCACCGTGCCGAGCAGGGTGAACACCATGCCGCTGAGGTAGTAGCAGGTGAACTTTGCCGTGCCCCAGCGCTGCTCCAGCGCCGAGCCAATCCAGTAGTAGAAGTAGCACGAAATCAGAAGCGAGAACGCGCCGCTCACGTCCGGAATCAGCACGAAGGTGACCAGCCGCCAGACCTGCCCGTGCAGGACCGCGTCAAGTGAGAAGAAGAGCAGCTGGGACAGGGTGTTACCCGAAAAGCTGTCGAGCAGATAGACTGCCACGTTGGCGACCACGACGTAGAGCATCAGATTCCGGATGCCGAAGCCCGGATGCAGGGCGCAGAACCGGTCGATTGCCTGATTCATTCGTTTCAATAGGAAGTCCTCCTTGGCTTTTTGCCCATTATGCCACAGCCAAAACCGAATGTCATTAAAAAAATGTGAATTCCACCCATGAGAAAAAGTGGTGCAAGCTATGGAAAAAACGAATACAGGTCCTGATGCGCCATGGATTTTTCGCTTTTGTCCATGCTTTTGTGCTTGAAAACAGACAAAAGGGATGGTACAATATGATGATGTGTGAAGAGCCCTGTCAGGGCTGACGCAAGCTTACTGATTTCCGCTATCCCGTCAACATTAATAAAAGAGGAGTTGGGTTGCCATGTATCGAATCGTAACCAAAAAGGTCTTGACGCCGACGCTCGTTCTCATTGAGATTGAAGCGCCGATGATTGCGAAAAAGGCCGAGCCGGGTCAGTTCATCATCCTGCGCGTGGATGAGAACGGCGAGCGTATCCCCATCACCATCCACGACTTCAACCGCGAGAAGGGCACCGTGTCGATTATCTATCAGGTCGTCGGCGCTACCACGGAAAAGCTCTTCCACAAGGAAGAGGGCGATTGCATCCAGGATTTTGTCGGTCCTCTCGGCAACGCCACAGAGATGCCCGGCTGCAAGAAGGTCGCGGTCGTCGGCGGCGGCGTGGGCACTGCCATTGCCTTCCCCGTGGCAAAGAAGCTGCACGAGAGCGGCGTGCACGTTGACCTGATTGTCGGCTTCCGCAACAAGGACGTGGTCGTGCTGGAGGATGAGTTCAAGAAGGCATGTACCAACTATTACGTTGGTACGGACGACGGTTCCTACGTCCGCAAGGCGCTCGTGACGGAGCTGCTGGAGGAGCAGATCAACGCCGGCGCGAACTATGACGCCGTGTTCTGCGTGGGTCCGATGATGATGATGAAGTTCGTCTGCAAGGTCACGGAGAAGTACAACATCCCCACCGTCGTTTCCATGAGCCCGATTATGGTGGACGGCACGGGCATGTGCGGCTGCTGCCGCCTGACGCTCAAGGAAGCGGACGGCACCTCCGTCACCAAGTTCGCCTGCGTGGACGGCCCGGATTTCGACGGCTTCAAGGTCGACTGGGACGAGTCCGTCAAGCGCGGCAAGATGTACGGCGAGTGGGAGCGCCACAAGCACGAAGAGACCTGCAACCTGTTTAAAAAGGAGGTCAAGTAAGATGCCTAACATGAGTCTTGTCAAAAATCCGATGCCCTCTCAGGAGCCGGATGTCCGCAATAAGAATTTCCTTGAGGTCGCCCTTGGTTACACCGAGGAGCAGGCGCTCGACGAGGCGCAGCGCTGCCTCAACTGCAAGAACCCCCTCTGCGTTCAGGGCTGCCCCGTGAACGTGCACATCCCCGAGTTCATCCACAAGATTGTGGAGAAGGACTATGAGGGCGCCTATCAGGTCATCCACCAGACGAGCAGCCTGCCTGCCGTCTGCGGTCGTGTGTGTCCGCAGGAGACCCAGTGCGAAATGCACTGCATCCGCGGCAAGAAGGGCGACCCCGTCGGCATCGGCCGTCTGGAGCGCTTCGTTGCCGACTGGCACAACGCCCACACCTGCGAGGTTCCGCCCAGACCCACGCCCAACGGCCACAAGGTCGCGATTATCGGCTCCGGCCCTGCGGGCCTGACCTGCGCGGGCGACCTCGCCAAGAAGGGCTACGACGTCACCGTGTTCGAGGCGCTGCACCTTGCCGGCGGCGTGCTGGTCTACGGCATTCCCGAGTTCCGTCTGCCCAAGTCCATCGTGCAGAAGGAAGTGGACGGCCTGAAGGACATGGGCGTCAAGTTCGAGATGAACATGGTCATCGGCCGCGTCGTCTCCATCGACGAGCTGATGCAGCAGTACGGCTTTGAGGCTGTCTTCGTCGGCTCCGGCGCGGGCCTGCCGATGTTTATGCACATCCCCGGCGAGAACCTCTGCGGCGTCTACTCCGCCAACGAGTTCCTCACCCGCATCAACCTGATGAAGGCCTACAAAGAGGGCTCCGACACCCCGCTCATGCCGCTCAAGGGCAAGACCGTTGCGGTCGTCGGCGGCGGCAACGTCGCGATGGACGCCGCGCGCTGCTCCAAGCGTCTGGGCGCGAACGTCTACGTCGTCTATCGCCGCGGCATGGAGGAGCTCCCCGCCCGTCACGAGGAGGTTGAGCACGCCATCGAGGAGGGCATCGTCTTCAAGACCCTCCACAACCCTGTTGAGATTCACGGCAACGACGTCGGTTACGTCAAGGGCATGACCGTCATCGAGATGGAGCTCGGCGAGCCGGACGCCTCCGGACGCCGCCGTCCCATCGAGAAGAAGGGCAGCGAGTTCGAACTGCCGGTGGACTGCGTCATCATGGCGCTGGGCACCAGCCCCAACCCGCTCATCAAGTCCACCACTCCGGGCCTTGAGGTCAACCGCAAGGGCGGCATCGTCATCGATGAGGCCGGCATGACCAGCAAGCTCGGCGTGTACGCCGGCGGCGACGCCGTCACCGGCGCGGCGACGGTCATCCTTGCCATGGGCGCGGGCAAGCTCGGCGCCAAGGGCATTGACGAGCAGCTCAGCAAGTAAGATACCTTTGCAGAGGGAGCCGCCTGTGGCGGCTCCCTTTTTCACGAAAAAAATGACTTGACAAAGCAAAGACAGGATGGTATAATCAATTTAACAAAATCAAATTGGAATAAATGAAAGGAGAACCAACAATGAATGCTTATGATTTTACAGTGAAGACCCGCAAGGGGGAGGACGTCGCTCTCTCCACGTTCAAGGGCAAGGTGCTGCTGATTGTCAACACCGCCACGGGCTGCGGCTTCACCCCGCAGTACAAGGAGCTGCAGGAGATTTACGACGCCGACCATGACAAGGGGCTGGAGATTCTCGACTTCCCCTGCAACCAGTTCGGCAACCAGGCCCCCGGGGACAACGAGGAGATTCACACCTTCTGCACCGGCCGCTTCGGCATTACCTTCCCGCAGTACGGCAAAATCGACGTCAACGGCGAGAATGCCATTCCGCTCTACCGCTGGCTGACCGAAAACACGCAGTTCGAGGGCTTCAACGGACCCATGGCGCTCGTTATGAACGGCGTGGTGAAGAAGATGGACAAGGACTTCAAGAACAACGGCAACATCAAGTGGAACTTCACCAAGTTCCTCATTGACCGCGAGGGCAACATTGTCAGCCGCTTTGAGCCCACCGCCTCGATGGAGACGGTCAAGCAGGCGGTTGAGGCGCTGCTGTAAAGGGCAGGGAACAGCGTCGCCCGCTCATCTGGTCTGATAAAGAATATCAAAACTGGTTATTTGAATAAGCTCAAAACCAGCGTATGATAGGGGCAGAACAGAGAGAGGGGCGAACACCATGAGAGAAGAGCTGAACACAAGACGAATCGTTTACACCGCATTGATGACGGCGCTGGTCTATGCCGCGACCATGATTGCCTTTCCCTTGCTGGGCAGCAAGGTGCGCCTTGCCAACTCGGTGTCGCTGCTGGGGAGTCTCCTGCTCGGGCCGGTGCTGGGCGGGCTTGCGTCGGGGCTGGGCAGCCTGATTTACGACATCCAGACGGGCTATGGCTTTGAGGGGATTGTCACCTTTGTCTCCAAGTTTGCCATGGCGTGGGTCTGCGGCGCGCTGGCATTTTCCGCCGGACGCCGCGCGGAGGACCACCGCTGGAACCTGCTTGCCGTCACCGCCGGCGCATGGACCTACGTGGCGCTGTATATGCTCAAGACCTTTGTCTTCCGGCTGTTCATCTATGGCTATCCGCTCGACGCCGTGTGGGCGACGATGCTCAGCAAGTTCCCGGCGTCCGCCATCAACGCCGTCGCGGCGATGGTGATTACACCCATCCTTTACACCGCCGTGCGGCCCGCCCTCAAGAGCGCAGGGCAGCTTGAGGCGATGCGCCCATAGGGCGGCAGAACCCGCATACCGACCACCGCCGCCCGAAGGGGCGGCGGTTTGCCGCTATAGGGCAGGGGACGGCGGTTGACATCCGCCGCGGTTTGCTTTATCATGGGCAGACGAAGACAACGTGCGACAAGGAGACGAGAGGGCAATGTTTGAAAAGCGTGTGGAGATTTTCAAAAAGCGCGACCGCGAGACCTGGCAGCAGATTAAGGACGCCTTGCGCGATGCGGGGCTGCGCGGCGTGAAGGCGGGGCACTACCAGCAGGAGACGGTCATCGGCTGCGGCTGCGGGGCGAAGCTCGACCCGCGGGACTTCGGCGGACGCGGCAAAATTGACCGCGATATTTACTATGTCAAGGTCATTTCCGGCGACGAGGAGAAGGCCCGCGAAATCCTGCGCCGCAACGGCATCGTGGCCGTGGTGGAGCAGGACGTCCTGCTCGATGCGGCGCTGCGCAAGCGCCCAAAGGCGGAGTATTTTGACAAGTAAACGCTAATTGTGCAGAATGTCAATAGACGTTGATAAAAGCATGAAATTTATCATGAATTGACCTTGACTTTTTGGCTAAAAAGGACTATTATACGTGATGGGTTATATGAGCAATCAACAAAGATATCTTTGTGCGCGCATATACCCATCATTATTTTGTTTGGGAGGAAACAACAATGGTAAGCTTTTTTATCTGTCTGGCAATCTTGATTTGCGGCTACCTGTTTTACGGTAAGTTCGTAGACCAGATTTTCAGCCCGGATGACCGCGAGACACCGGCCGTCGCCATCAACGACGGTGTGGACTACGTGGTCATGCCGCAGTGGAAGCTGTTTCTCGTCCAGCTTCTGAACATTGCCGGTCTCGGCCCGATTTTCGGCGCTCTGTCCGGCGCAATGTGGGGACCTGTGGTCTTCCTGTGGATTACCTTCGGCACGGTCTTTGCCGGTGCGGTGCACGATTACTTTGCCGGCATGCTGTCTGAGCGCAACAACGGCGCATCCATCTCCGAGGTCACCGGCATTTACCTCGGCGGCACGATGAAGAACGTCATGCGCGTGTTCTCCGTCATCCTGCTGATTATGGTCGGCACGGTCTTCGCGGTCGGTCCTGCGGGCCTGCTTGTCACCCTGTTCAAGAACAGCGGCGTGGAGAGCGGCATCGTCGTCCAGTCCACGTTCTGGCTGGCGATTATCCTCATTTACTATTTCATTGCGACCTTCATCTCCGTGGACAAGGTCATCGGCAAGGTCTACCCGCTGTTCGGCATCTGCCTCATTATCATGGCGGTTGGCGTCTGCTTCGGCACCATCACCAGCGGTGTGCAAATCCCCGAGATTTTTGCCAACTTCACCAACATGCACCCGAAGGGAACCCCGATTTGGGCGTTCATGTTCATCACCGTCGCCTGCGGTGCAATCTCCGGCTTCCATGCCACGCAGTCCCCGCTGATGGCGCGCTGTCTCAAGAGCGAGCGCCAGGGCCGCTTCGTGTTCTACGGCGCGATGGTCGCTGAGGGCATCATCGCCCTGATTTGGGCGGCGGCCGGCGTCACCCTGCTCGGCGTTGACAAGCTCGCCGAGATGGGCGGCGGCAACGCGAACACCGTCTACACCATCTGCACCATGACCATGGGCAAGGTCGGTATCATCCTTGCGATGCTCGGCGTCATTGCCTGCCCGATTACCTCCGGCGACACGGCGTTCCGCTCCGCGCGTCTGACCATTGCCGACTGGTTCAAGCTCGACATGGGCAACTGGAAGACCCGTCTCGTGCTCTGCATCCCCGTGCTCGGCATCGGCGCGATTCTCGGCTTCGGCAACACGCTTGGCTTCATCGACTATCAGATCATCTGGCGTTACTTCAGCTGGTCCAACCAGACCCTCGCCATGATTGTTCTGTGGGCGGGCGCCATGTATCTGGCGCAGAACAAGCGCAACTACTGGATTTGTGCCGTTCCCGCAACCTTCATGAGCGCGGTCTCCATGACCTACTTCATGATGGCAGGCGAGTGCATGGGTCTCATTGCGTTCTTCAAGAACAACGCGATGGTCGGCTATCCCGTTGGTCTGATTTTTGCCGCCTGCTGCCTCTTCATCTTCCTGCGCAGCGCCAAGAAGGCGGGCGAGAAGGCCGCGAAGGTCGCCTGATTCCGGCTTTTCCAACAGCTTCAACCAAAGACAGGGCGCATGCCCTGCAGCAGAAAAACGGCGGGCGGGAGAACACTCCCGTCCGCTGCGATTTATCGGAGGAATGCCATGATTGTCACCCCGAAGCCGCTTGGCGGCAAAACACTTCCGCGCGAGGTTCTGGAGGCGGACAAAACAAACTGCCTGAAGTTCGGTCCCTGCGGCGTCGGCAAGGAGGCGCTGTACCTTGGCGGACGCTACATCGACCGCTGCTTCTATCTGCCGTGGCGCGAGGTCAAGCGCGTGTTCAAGCGCGTCGCCATGAGCAGCGGCGGCTTCACAGGCAAGGGGGTGTTCGGCTCGCTTGCGTTTCTGGTCGTGCAGTACAGCGGGGGGAAGGAGCGGGAGTGCCCCTTCAAGCTTGAGGGCGACGTGGACAGGCTGCTTGCCGCCGTTGAGCGCGCGCATCCCGATATCCCCACGCACTCCAAGGCGGCGGCGAAGAAGCTCGCCGCGGCGGAGGCGGCAGAGCAGGCGCGCTACCGGAAGGAGCTGTCTCCCACCGCGGACGCGGCGGTGGCTGCGCTGCGGGACGCCCAGGACTATCTGGAGCAACGCAGCTCGCTCACCGAGCTGCTGGTCGCCGCAGCGAAGCAGAAGCGCGTAATCGACAACCTCAAGCCCTCCGTCCGCGTCATCGGCGCCCTGTGCGCGGTACTGGGCATTGCGCTGGCGCTTTGGGGCGCGGTCGGTTTGCTTACGCAGCGCGCGTATGCGGTGTATTTCCTCATCGGCGGCGCGGCACTGTTCCTCTTCACGCTCTCGTCCAACACGCTGCCGAGCAAGTGGAACAGCCGGGCGAAGGCACAGGCGGACTGGGACGAGGCGCTTGCCGCCATGCGCGACGATCTCAGTGAGTGCGCCGACTTCCCGGTGCCGCCGCAGTACGCCCATCCCATCGTGCTCGAGCGCATGCAGCGCGTGCTGCGCGAGGGCAGGGCGGAGGACGCGGCGCAGGCGCTTGCCGTCGTGAAGGACGACCTGCGCGCGCTCAACGCCTCCGTCACCGTTTCGCAGCGGGAGCACGATGAGGTCGTGACCGTCAAGCCGCTGTTTCTGGTCTGTGATTACCAATGACCGGCTGCGCATGATTGTATAAGGAAAGGAAACTCAAGTTATGAATCCGATGATTTCGTTTCTTGCCAACGAGGGCGTGGACAAGGCGCTGCTCGAGGCTGCGCAGGCGTTCTGCGCGCGCTATCCCACCGAGGCGGAGAACGCGGCGCGTGTGCCGCAGCCGGAGTATTGCTACTACGGGAACCGCACATGGGAGCTGGCGCTGGCGGCGATTCTCGCGGGCAAGAACCTTTTGCTCGCCGGTCCGAAGGCGACCGGCAAAAACGTCCTCTGTGAGAATCTGGGCGCGCTGTTCGGACGCCCCGTCTGGAACGTCTCGTTCCACATCAACACCGATGCGAGCTATCTCGTCGGCACCGACACCTTTGACGGCAAACAGGTCACCTTCCGCCCCGGCCCCATCTGGCTGTGCGCGGCGAAGGGCGGCTTCGGCATTCTTGACGAGGTCAACATGGCGAAAAACGAGGCGCTGGCCGTGCTGCACGCGGCGCTTGATTTCCGCCGCAGCCTCGACGTGCCGGGCTATGAGAAAATCGACCTGCGCCCGGAGACGCGCTTCATCGCCACGATGAACTACGGCTATGCCGGTACGCGCGAGCTGAACGAGGCGCTGACCTCGCGCTTCGTGGTGCTGGACATGCCGGTCATCACGCAGGAGAACCTGCAAAAGCTGATTACCCGCCGCTATCCGGGCATCAACGCCAAAATCTGCGACCAGTTTGTCCGCCTCTACGGCGAGCTGGA